>JAFYNO010000009.1 GCA_017549705.1 Bacteroidales bacterium
ACTCACGAACAGACTGTTGAATTCGTGAAGAAAGTGCGCTCATACGTGCCTGATATAGCGTTCAGAAGCACGTTTATCGTTGGATTCCCGGGTGAGACGGAGGAGCAGTTCAACGAGTTGATTGACTTCATCAAGGAGATGCGATTCGAGCGCGCCGGCGTGTTTGCTTACTCTGCTGAAGAGGGGACGCCAGCATACGAGCTCGAAGATGGTGTGCCTGAAGATGTCAAGAAGGCGCGCGTTGATAAATTCATGGATGTGCAGCAGGATATCTCATTGGAAATCAACCAAAAACGTCTTGGTAGAACCGAAAAAGTACTCGTCGACCGCACCGAAGGCGGTTACTACGTAGGTCGCACCCAATACGACTCCCCTGAAGTCGATGACGAGGTGCTTATCTCAATGAAAGACAATGACTTGCAAATTGGAGCCTTTGTTAACGTCAAAATAATCCAGGCTGATTATTTCGATTGCTACGGAGAGGTAATTAGCCATTAGTTGATAGCCATTAGAACTTTTCTACCACACAACTAATGGCTAATACCTAATGGCTTAAATTCATAAGTATGTTTAAACGATTTCAAGCATCAGTAAAGCAGAATGTTACCAATTTGGTCGCAACTAAGTGGTATTATTGGTTTCTTGCTTTGATTTCCTTCGTTTTCGTATTGCTTTTTTCGCGTGCCACATCGCCACTTTACGCCTACGTTGGCCATGACGCTGCTATTTTCAAGCAGATGGGAATGGTAATTCTCAAAGGGAAAACCATCTATCTTGACTATTTCGATAATAAAGGCTGCTTATTGTATTTCCTTCACGCCTTCTGTCTATGGCTTGGCGGTGATTTCATAATCCTTGTTTTTCAGGCTATCTCATTGATTGTCAGTCTGATATTGCTCGATAAGATAATATCTCTTTATAAAGAAGGGGCGAGCAGACTGTATGTTTTGCTGGCTGGATTGGTCCTGCTTTTGTGCTTTTACGAAGGTGGCGATTTAACAGAAGAATGGAGCCTGCCGTTTATTTGTTATCCATTGTACAAGTTTTTAAAGGCGTATAAAAATAATAAACCATTGATTGCCAAAGATTTATACTTTGTTGGCTTGTGCTTTGGTGTAATAGCTTTCTTGAGAATCAATAATGCAGTGCCTTTCTGCGGATTTTTGCTTTGTCTTTTTATCGGATATCTTTGGAAAAAGCAGTGGAAAGAGTTTATAATCAATGCATTAACCTTCGTTGGCGGCGTTTTGACAATAACAATTCCATGCTTCCTTTATTTTTATCTTAAAGCAGGCTCGGAAGGCGTTTATTGGATGGTTTATGGAACGTTTATTTCTGGATTTGAATATCTTGGCGTCGGTTTTAAGGTTCCGGTAATGGTTTATCTGTGTTATTTTATGGTTGTTTCGTTATTTTTATTTATACAGATTATATCATTAAAAAAGGAGAAATCTTTGCTGATTCCAATAATCATCTCATATGTGCTTTTTGTTATTGGTTTTGGGACGAAATGCCTTGAGCATTATCAAATTGTAATGATTCCATTATATGTTTTATGTATTTTAACAATTGATTTTAGGCTTAATATTTATAATAAACTGGCAATAGGTTTAATATCTATTGTGTTGATGCTGTTTTTAGTCAGACCATTTGGCTTTTTATTTGTTGAGGTAATTGCCGGGAATGACAAATTCGCGAAGGTTAATTCTGACTTTCATGATATTGTGATAGATATGCCGGAATTGGAAATCGATTCTATCTATAATTATAATACGGATTTGGCTGGTTGCGAGCTTTTGTACAGCGAAAAAGCAATTCAATGCAATAAGGTGTTGTATCCCACTTTGTCGTTTATGCTCCAGACTTTGATTGATGAGAGGAAGACTTTGGGGGAGGAACGTCCATTGTGGATAATGATTTATCGTGGAATGGTTGCCCCGTCAGATATGCCTTATATTCGTGATAATTACGAGCAGTGTTATGTTCTCCATTATGATACCAGATATTTGAAAAATATTCAGGGTTTTGGAATCAAAAAAGACATTTATTTCTTCCGTAGAAAATAATCCTGCTAATATAAAATGAAATGGAGAACCCCCTTTTTTTGAGATTTCCCCATTACACTTTCAACTTTCCTAATACCTAATACCTAATACCTAATGGCTAATACCTAGTGGCTATCATTGTGCCTGGAAGTTAAACGCCTGCTCCGACGCTGACGAGGTACCGCCGAGGTAGAGACCGTGGAATGCTGTCGTCGGATTCGTTGGCGCTTCAGTGCTGTATTTCACATAATATGTCTGGCCGCTTACCATTCCTGTTGCCGTGATGAGGGCGAGGGTGCTGTTGCAGTTGTTTTCGAAGCTGAATGTCACCATATTAGTGCCACCTGCGCCGTTTGTATTAGATAGCGTATAATATCTTCCTGCTTGGAAGTTATAGCTGTTGGTATAGAACTTGTAGCCTTGTGCCGGGTTGGTGATAGTGCCTCCGCTGCCGCCACCGCCAGGCCAGCCACCACCTTGTGAGCCACCTGCGCTGATGCCGATGCCAGTGCCTGTAATTCTTATGTAATTGTTGTTATCGCAGTCGAAGCCTTCCTCTGGGCTGCCTTTGGTGGTGTAGGCGAAAGCTACTCCGTTGCCGATGGTGATTGCACCTGCCGTTCCAGCGTTAGAGTCGACAGCATCGTTGCCATTGCTGAAGCATACCGTTACACCACCGTTAAAGAAGATCTTACCCGACGAGTTGATGCAGTCGTCTTTGCATTTAAAATAATGCTGTCCGCCTTCAATGTTGATCTGTGTCTTCGATTCCAGACCTTCACCGCCAGTGCCAGTGGTTGAAACAGTCGTTGTGCCACTGTTGACCGTGATAAGTCCTTGTGCTTTAATGGCTTTAGGATTAGCATAGTCACCACCTCCCCAAGGACCGCCGCCCCCTGATGACACGGTAATGCGATTGCCAGTCGTTGTGACGTCGAGAACCAGATCTTCGTTGTTTCCGCCAGTGGTGCCTAAAACAAGGGTGCCTTCTGTAGTGATACCCTTGCCACCTGCACCAGTGCTTCTCAAAGTGAAGTTGCCTGCCGAAATGACCATATTGCCGTCACTCTTGAGACATGACGAGGTGTAAGAATCTTTAGTGTTTCCCGAAACGGTGTAGGCTGCTCCGTCACCTTGTGTCAGAATAACGAAAGTTCCTCCGCTGATAGTGAGATTACCGTCGGCACTGATTGATTTTCCACCATGGTTGGTGGTCGGCAATGTGATATTGAACGAGCCTCCGTTGATGGCTATGTCGTTGTCGCATTTAATTGCAGTGCAATACGACGGAACATTCTGATTATTAACGGTTTCCAATACAGTGTTTCCTGCTGCTACGATTGTAAAATCACCGCCGTTGATGGTGAGATTGTCGTCGCATTTGATACCTTTTGAAATGTCTCCATTCATGGTGATGTCGAATGAGCCTCCATTAATAACTAAGGTGCTATCTGCCGAGAATCCGTTTACATCTTCTACATCGCTGGTAATCACGAAGTTACCCGAGTTGATGGTGCAGATTCCTTTCACCTTGATAGGATGTTTTACAAAACTTGTAACACTCAAAGTTCCGTTGCCTTGTACCAACAAATCGCTGTTGCTCATCAACGCGGCTTTCTTGTCGCTTTCTGAACCGTCGCTGAGCGAGTTGGTGGTGCCGTTTGCAATTTCAAGGATTACGCCTTGATTGCAAGTCAAATCCATAGCTTTTCCAGTCGGGTTGGTGAGGCTGACCCCGTTTAAAATCACGGTAGGCGTTGTTGCGCTCTCGATAGCAAAACGTCCAGGATTTGCAGTACCTGACAAAACATATGTTATGTTTGAAGAGCTCAACGATGTAATTGACACCTTCGCTTCGCTGACGGTCACAATTACCTGAGTGACAGGGTAGGGGTTGATGACTTCGGCAGTGGTCCCATTATAATTAATGTATACGATGTCGCCGCTGCTTGTAGGCACCCAAGGGAATGTCAAACTGTCGACTTCTGTGAAGTCAAATGAGTATAAGTTGTTGACAGTACGCACTTTAAGCTTGCCGTTTTCGTTGACGTACATGCTGTCGATTGAGCTGACTGGTGCGTCCAAAACGATGCCTTTGTTTTCCTGACCATGAATGCGCACATGGTATTCGCCATCTTGTGCCTTAACTGATAATCCTGTGAATATCAATGATATAATAAACAAAACTCTCTTCATGGCATTACATTTTTATAAATTTGGAAACCAGATTACCTGCTTTCACCACATACATCCCAGGGTGCAACTCGCTGATATTGATTTCAGCATCGCCTGAAGCAATCGTCTTTATAATAATTGCTCCATCTATCGAATATATCGTAACTTCTTGATTATCTGCAAGATTTTTGATGTTCAAAACATCTTTTGCAGGATTCGGATATAGCGCCAACTGCTGATTCTCAATCTCTTCAGTGCTTTGAGGCGCTGAAAAATATGCTTTTCTCAAATCCGACAAGTTGTAAGTAACGGTTGTCCCATTATCATCAAAGAAAAGCTGAGTGTCGGAGTAGTAAATCTTCGAGCTGGTATTCATGGTGTGACTGGTAGTAGTGCCGTCTTTTTTCACAACGTAAAACGCTACATCTTGCGCGAAGCTATAGGACGCCAGTCCTAAAACCATCAATGCTGTTATCAAAAATTTTCTCATAATTAACAGTAATAAAGTCAAATAACCTGCAAATATAACGAAAAATCTGAATAAATGGTATTAAAAAAAGAAAAAGTGACGAAAAATCGTCACTTTTTAAACTTTAAACTCTAAACTGTAGAACTACTCTAAACTCTACACTCTAAACTTTAAACTACTTTTTTGGTGCTTCCAATAGGATGTCGCACAGAAAATCCCAGAACATCTGGACTGTCTTGATCTCGATTCTCTCGTCAGGTGAGTGAACGCCGCGAAGTGTCGGACCGAACGAAATCATGTCCATACCAGCGATCTTGTCGCCTATGAGGCCGCATTCCAAACCAGCGTGGATAGCCTTCACTCTCGGGGCTTTGCCGAAGCGTTTCTTATAGACTTTCTCAGCGATTGCGCAGATTGCCGAGTTCGGATTTGGTGTCCATCCAGGATAGCCGTCGGTGTGTTTCACTTCGGCGTTGGCGAGGTTAAAGCAAGCCTCAACCATTGCTGCCACGTATTCCTTAGCCGACTCGATAGAACTGCGCTGTGAGGTCTGGATGAAGAAATATCCTTCTTTTTTCTTCACAGAAGCGAGGTTTGTCGATGTTTCCACGAAGTTCGGGATGGTCTGTGACCACTCGATGACGCCGTGAGGGCAGGTGAGGAGGCCGTTCAGAAGGTCGAACTGTGTCATCTCGTCGATGACGACGTCGGCTGTAGTCTCTGATTTCTTTGCTTTCACTGTGATGCCCGGGTCGGCGACTTGATATTCGTTCTTGAAGCTCTTTTCAAACTTCTTTACCATTGCCTCGAATTTCTTTGCACAGTCTTTCGGGATGAATACGACTGCTGTTGCCTCGCGAGCGATGGCGTTTCTCAGATTACCGCCTTGGATGTCATAAATACGGAGGTCGTAGTCGTTAGTTGCCTGCCATAAGATTCTGGTTAACAGCTTGTTAGCGTTGGCGAGGTTCTTGTTGATGTCGTCGCCAGAGTGACCGCCTTTCAGTCCGCTGACCTTGATGTCGTAAGGGATATAGCCTTCAGGAGCGTTCTCGAGTTTGTAGAAAATCTTGACGATGGTGTCCATGCCGCCTGCACATCCGATGAAGATTTCGCCTTCGTCTTCTGAGTCGAGGTTGAGGAGGATACGGCCAGTGAAGTCTTTCGGGTCGAGTTTCTCGGCGCCGGTGAGACCCGTCTCTTCGTCGACGGTGAAGATGCACTCGAGTGGACCGTGTTTTACGTTTTTATCAGTAATCACTGCCAATGCCGCAGCCACTCCAATGCCGTCGTCAGCGCCCAGTGTGGTGCCGTTAGCATGCAGCCATTCGCCTTTCAACACAGCCTCGATAGGATCTTTGTCGAAATCGTGGACTTTGTCGCCGTTCTTCTCGCACACCATGTCCATGTGAGCTTGCAAAATCACGGTCTGGCGGTTCTCCATGCCCTTTGTTGCCGGCACGCTCATGATGATGTTGCCGCAAGGTTCTTTTTTGTATTCCACTTTATGGTCTTTTGCCCATTTCTCGAGGTAAGCGACCATTTTTTCTTCTCTCTTCGACGGACGTGGCACGCCCATGATGCCTTGGAATTCCTTCCAGACGTTTTCCGGTTTAAGTTTTAATACTACTTCGTTCATGATATTAATGTTTTAATAATTCTATTGTCTTTATTGGGTCTTCCGATTTGAAGACAGCGTTTCCTGCCACCAATACATCAGCTCCTGCATTGAACAGTTTAGGTGCGTTCTCGACATTCACGCCACCATCGACTTCAATTAAGGTCTTTAATCCTTGATTTTCAATCATTTGACGCAGCTTTTCAATCTTTGCATAAGTGCGTTCGATGAATTTCTGTCCACCAAAGCCAGGATTCACTGACATTAATAATACAAGGTCTAAATCGCCAAGAATATCCTCGAGGAGCGTCACCGATGTGTGCGGATTCAGTACCACGCCAGCTTTCACGCCAAGCGATTTCAGCATCTGCACGCTGCGATGGATGTGGGTGCTTGCCTCGTAATGGAATGTGATGATGTCGGCTCCCGCGTCGCGGAACTTCTCGAAATAGCGGTCGGGTTCGACAATCATGAGATGCACGTCGAGAGGCTTAAGTGCTTCTTTCTTAATGGCTTGCACCAGCGGGATGCCGTAAGAGATATTTGGCACGAACACCCCGTCCATGATGTCGCAATGGAACCAATCGGCCTGACTTTTATTCACCATGTCAATATCCCTTGAAAGATGAAGGAAATCAGCTGAAAGCAACGATGGAGCGATAAGTTTTTGCATTGTGAAAATGTTTAATTTTGTTTTGCAAAGATAATAAAAGTTTTAATACCTACATACAAGCTTTAATAAAACTCATAAACAACGGATGCGGATGCAGTACTGTTGACGAATATTCGGGATGGAACTGTGTGCCGATGTACCAGCGTTTGTCGGGTATTTCGACAATTTCCACGAGGTTGGCGGCAGGGTTGATGCCCACGCATTTCATGCCTGCTTTCTCGTATTCATCAAGATATGTGTTGTTGAACTCGTAGCGGTGACGGTGTCTCTCTTTGATAAGCGTCTGCTCGCCGTAAGCCTCCCAAGTGCGGCTGCCTTGTCGTAACTCGCAGTCGTAAGCTCCCAGTCGCATGGTGCCGCCCATCTGGGTGATGCTTTTCTGTTCCTCCATGATATCTATCACGTTGTGTGGAGTCTCCGGATCCATCTCGCGGCTGTTGGCATCGTTGTAGCCCAACACGTTACGGGCAAATTCGATTACCATCATCTGCATTCCGAGGCAGATGCCGAATGTCGGGATGTCGTGGCAACGGGTGTACTCGGCGGCGATGATCTTGCCTTCGATGCCTCGTGTGCCAAAGCCTGGGCATATTACTATGCCCTGTAGTCCATCGAGTTTCTCGCTCACGTTTTCGCGTGTGATATGCTCGCTGTTGATGAAATGAGTCTTGACTTTTCTATTATTATAGGTGCCGGCATGGGCGAGGCTTTCGAGTATGCTCTTGTAGGCATCTTGAAGGTCGTATTTGCCCACGAGACCGATATGAATCACTTCGGTGGCTTTTTTCCTGAGTTCCAGGAAGTTACGCCAAGCGCCGAGTTCCGGTGCTTCTCCGGGTTCAATACCCATTTTTTTCAGGATAATGGCGTCGAGTCCCTGTCGCTGCATATTAACAGGAACCTCGTATATGCTTGGCAGATCCTGGCTTTGAATCACGGCCTGTATCTCGACGTTGCAGAAATGCGCCACTTTTGCCTTGATGTCGTCGCTGAGCTCATGCTCGGTGCGCAGAACCAGCACTTCTGGCTGGATGCCGAGCCCCTGCAGCTGCTTGACGCTTGTCTGTGTAGGCTTGGTCTTCAGTTCGCCTGCAGCTGCCAGATATGGCACGTAGGTGAGATGCACGTTCAGTGCCCGCTGTGAGCCGAGTTCCCAACGCAGCTGACGTATTGCCTCAAGGAAAGGTTGTCCCTCGATGTCGCCGATGGTGCCTCCGATTTCTGTGATGACGAAGTCGAAATGCTGTTTTGTGGCGTTGAGCAGTATGCGGCGTTTAATTTCGTCGGTGATATGCGGCACCACCTGAATCGTCTTGCCGAGATAGTCGCCACGGCGTTCGCGTTCGATGACGCTAAGATAGATACGACCTGTCGTCACGCTGTTGTCGCGCGTGGTCTCGATGCCTGTAAAACGTTCGTAATGTCCCAAGTCGAGGTCGGTCTCCATGCCGTCGGCTGTCACGTAGCATTCGCCGTGTTCATAAGGATTCAGCGTGCCTGGGTCGATATTGATATAAGGGTCGAATTTCTGGATTGTGATTTTGTAGCCTCTTGCCTGCAGCAGCTTTCCCAACGAGGCTGAAATGATGCCTTTGCCCAACGATGAGGCAACGCCACCAGTGATGAAGATATATTTTGTTTCCATAAAACTAATGTGCTTTATGGACTGCAAAGATATGATTTTTTTTGCTTTATAAGATTGTTTTACAAAAAAAATAACAGGACCGTCGCCAGCCCTGTTAAGTCCTTAATAATCAAATAATAAGATCAACCAAGATAACTCTTGAGAATCTTGCTTCTGCTTGTGTGCTTCAAGCGGCGGATGGCCTTCTCCTTGATCTGACGTACACGCTCGCGCGTGAGGTCAAACTTCTCGCCAATTTCCTCCAAAGTCATCGGGTGACCGCCGTTGAGTCCGAAATAAAGACGGACGACGTCGGCCTCGCGTTGTGTCAAAGTCGAGATGGCGCGGTCGATTTCCTTACGAAGTGACTCGTAAAGCAATTGTGTCTCAGGTGTCACCACTTCGTCACTCTTCAAGACGTCGTACATGTTGTTGTCTTCATCCTGCACGAGTGGTGCGTCCATTGACACGTGACGACCTGCGTTTTTCATCGATTCCTTGACTTCGGCTTC
>JAFYNO010000085.1 GCA_017549705.1 Bacteroidales bacterium
CAGCTTTTCGTCACTTTCTTCAACATCGGGGCGTTCACTCTCGGTGGCGGCTATGCCATGCTCGACATGATTGAGCGTGCCGTCGTCGACAAGCGCCATTGGATTGAGAAAGACGAATTCTGGGACATGATAACCATCGTTCAGATGCTTCCTGGCGTGTTCGCCGTCAACACCGCACTCTACACCGGCTATAAAATCAAAGGCATATGGGGCGCGATAGCAGCTTGTCTCGGCGCTATCATCCCGTCTATCGTCATAATTCTTCTCATAGCGATATTTTTCCTCGACTATAAGGAAAATCCAGTCGTTGAGCGCGTTTTCAAAGGTATACGTCCTTGTGTGGTGGCTCTCATCCTCTCGCCTTCCGTCAAGATGTTCATCAATGCAAAGGTGAACTGGAAAACTGCCATCTTCCCCATCGCCACGGTATGCCTGATATATTTCCTCAAAGTGTCGCCAGTGTATATCATCATTGCGACGATTATCGGCAGCGTAGGCTTCGCTTTTTATTCACAAAACCGTTTAAATAAGTCTAAATCATGATATATTTTCAACTTTTTTGGGCTTATTTGAAGATTGGGATCTTCGGTTTCGGCGGAGGCTATGCCATGCTTTCGATGATTCAGTTTGAAGTTGTGGATCATTACAGCTGGATGACTGTCGAGGAGTTTGCCGACATGGTCGCGCTTTCACAGATGACGCCAGGACCCGTCTCCATCAACATTGCGACGTACATCGGATATACCGTAGGAGGCATCTTGGGCTCGCTTGTCGCAACAGCGGCAATAGTTCTGCCATCACTTTTGATGTTGTATCTCGTTTTGAAGTTCTTGTTTAAACACAAAGAGAATTACATCGTCAAAACTACTCTCGCATCGATGAAACCTGTCATCGCAGGACTCATCTTTGTCGCCGCTCTCATGATGATGAACCCTGTGAGCTTCGCCGATGCAGGACTTCATGGCAGTAACATCAGCGTGATAATCTGCACTGTGACCTTCTGCTGCGTTTTTTGGACAAAAATAAACCCGATACTACTGATTATAGCATCGGGTCTTGTGGGTTATTTGGTTTATTGAAACTAAACGAATAATTTGTCTATCAACTCATTATAGCGTTCCATCACCACTTTTCTCTTCACCTTCAATGTAGGAGTTAAGATACCGTTTGCGATGGTCCATTCGTCGGCGATGAGCTGGTATTTCTTCACCTTCTCGACCTCGCCGAGACCTTCGTTTAACTTCTTGACTTCTCTGTCGTAACGTTTCTTAACCTCTTCATTCAGAATCATTTCCTCGTTTGTGGTATAAGGAATCTCATGATCCTTACACCAATCTTTCAGGAATGCGAAATCTGGACGGATGAGTGCAGCGGCGAATTTCTGGTTCTCGCCCAACACCACGATCTGCTCAATGAAGCCTGAGTTGCTGAACTTGCCTTCGACCACGTCAGGGTTTACATATTTTCCCAATGAAGTCTTAAACAGGTTCTTCATTCGGCCTGTAATCTGTAAAAGTCCGTGTTCGTTGAACTTTCCGAGGTCGCCAGTGTGGAACCAGCCGTCTTTGTCAATGACTTCGGCTGTGAGTTCAGGCTGTTTGTAGTATCCCATCATGACGTTATGGCCGCGGCAGATGATTTCACCATTATCGGCGATCTTCACCTCCACGCCTGGCAGCGGCTGACCTACTGCGCCGACTTCTCTTCCGTATTTATTACGGTTACTCACGGTGATAACCGGCGAAGTCTCAGTCAAGCCATAGCCTTCAAACACCGGCATCTTGATAGCCGAGAAGAATCCGCTGATTTTCTTGGTGATAGAAGCGGCTCCCGAAACGATGATATCGAAGTTTTCGGCTCCAAGTTTCTCACGAATCTTGCTGTAGACGAGCTTGTCGGCGATTTTGAGTTCAAGGTTATAGAACCATGAGCGACCTTCGATTTTATATCTCTCGGTGAGATGCATTGCCCAGTAGAAGATGTTCTTCGAGATGCCTTTCATGTTCTTGCCCGAGCTGTAGATCTTCTCATAGAATTTCTCCAGAACGCGTGGCACGGCGCACATCATCGTAGGATGCACCTCTTTCATATTATCGGCGATTGTCGCGATGCTTTCTGCATAGTAAATCGACATTCCGAGATAGTGGTACATATAGATGAGGGCGCGTTCGTAGGCGTGGCACACCGGCAGGAAGCTGAATGCGCGCTTCGACCATGGCGATGGCGTCTGGCAGAAGTTCTTGAACTGGTTCATCAGGTTATGATGTGAGAGCATGACGCCCTTCGGGATGCCTGTCGTTCCAGAAGTGTAAATGATTGTGGCACAAGACATCTCGTCGACTTGCGACTTACGTCTCTCAATTTCTTCGGTATGCGGGTGTTCGCGTCCAAGTTTCAGAAGAGTGTCGAAATAACCATATTTACCTCTGTCGATGAAGGTGTAAATCTGCTTCAGCGTCGGGGTTTCAGGCCAGATAGCCTCGATTTTGTTCATCACGGCGATGCCTTCCACGATGCAGATGCCCGCCTCGCAGTTGTTGAGGATAATCTTATAATCGCCTTCGCTGATGGTCGGATAAATCGGCACCATGACGGCTCCAATCTGGGTGATGGCCATGTCGAGGATATTCCACTCAGGACGGTTGTTGCTGATTACAGCGACCTTGTCTTGAGGTTGTACGCCGAGTTCTATCAGAGCGCTGCTGATGACATTGGTCAGTTCGATGTACTCATCGATGCTGTATTCGCGCCATTTTCCGTTAACTTTGCCAGCCAAAGCGACCTTCTGGTCAGGATATTTCTCCTTGTAATTCGCCAATAAATCAAAAACCCTTCTTACTTCCATATTTATAAAATTAAAATTTACAAATAACAATTTTTAAGACACGGGACTCGAGACTACGAGACACGGGACTGGACTAATTTGTCTCATGTCTCGTGTCTCGCGTCAATTTTTCTTACTTAAAAAGAGTCTCTATAACATCTGCATAACGTCTCATCACCACGCTTCTCTTCACCTTCAATGTCGGTGTCAAGATGCCTGTTGGCACTGACCATTCGTCGGCGATAAGGGCAAAGTTCTTGATTTTCTCGACGTCGCCAAGATCGTGGTTGAGTTTTTTCACTTCCTTACCGTAACGTTTTACTACGTCAGCGTTTTTAATCATCTCTTCGTTGGTTGTGTAAGGAATCTCATGACGTTTGCACCATTCTTTCAAGAAAGCGAAATCAGGACGGATGAGCGCGGCGGCATATTTCTGGTTCTCGCCCAGCACCACTATTTGCTCAATAAATCCTGACAATATAAACTTACTCTCGATGAAATCAGGGTTGATATATTTTCCGAAAGATGTCTTGAAGATATTCTTTTTTCTACCTGTGATCTTAAGCAGTCCGTGCTCGTTGAAGCGTCCGAGGTCGCCGGTGTGGAACCAGCCGTCTTTGTCGATTACTTCTGCAGTCAGTTCTGGCTGTCTGTAATATCCCATCATGACGTTATGACCGCGGCAGATGATTTCGTTGTCGTCAGTCAGTTTCACCTCGATACCTGGCAGCGGCTCGCCGACGTAACCAACCTCACGGCCGTATTTGTTTCTTGTTGAGACAGCGATAACCGGTGATGTCTCGGTCAAACCATAGCCTTCGAACACTGTGAGTCCTAATGCGTTGAAGAAACGGCACACTTTCTTCGGGATGGCGGCGGCACCTGAAACGACGACGTCTATTTTATCAATACCGACTTTAAGACATATCTTATCATAAACCAGTTTCTTGGCTACTTTCAGCTTCAGGTTATAAAGCCATGTGCGGTTTTCCACCTTGTAACGCTCCGAGAGGCGCATTGCCCAGTAGAATATCATCTTCGAGATGCCTTTCATGCTTCTTCCTGAGTCGTAGATCTTATCATAAACCTTCTCGAGGACGCGTGGCACTGTGCACATCATAGTTGGGTGAAGCTCCTGCAAGTTTTCTGCCAACGTAGCTATGCTTTCCGCGTAATATATCGACATTCCGCGATACTGATACACATAGCTGAGAGCGCGTTCGTATGCGTGACAAATCGGCAGGAAGCTGAATGCTTTGTTTGACCAGTCAGCCACTGAGTGCTGCACGCCTTTCCATTGGCTCATAAGGTTGCGGTGCGACAGCATCACGCCCTTAGGTACACCTGTTGTCCCTGAGGTGTAAATGATTGTCGCGCAATCCATTTCGTCAACTTCCGCTTTGCGTTTCTCGATCTCTTCGGTATGCGGATGTTCACGTCCAAGCTGCAGAAGTGTATCGAAATATTCGTATTTGCCTCTATCAATAAATGTAAAGATTTTCTTCAGTGATGGTGTCTCAGGCCAAATCGACTCGATTTTATTCATCACGGCTACGCCTTCAAGGATACAGATCTCTGCCTCACAGTTGTTGAGGATGATCTTATAATCAGCCTCGCTAATGGTGGCATAAATAGGCACCATGACAGCACCGACCTGAGTGATGGCCATATCGAGGATGTTCCACTCCGGGCGGTTGTTACTTATGACAGCGATTTTATCCTGTTTTTTGACACCGAGCTCAATAAGAGCGCTACTAATAATATTTGTCTGCTCGATATATTCATCGATGCTATATTCGCGCCATTTGCCGTTGACTTTGCCTGCCAATGCCACTTTCTGGTCAGGATAATGCTCCTTATAATGCGGCAGCAGGTCAAATACTCGCTTAATATTCTCCATTTGCTATACTTTTCGTAAATATACTCGTTTTCAAGAATGCAAATATACGGATTATTTTTTAACATGCAACAAAAAAAATTAGCCATTAGAAAATAGCCATTAGCCGTTAGGAATTCTAACAACTAATGGCTAATGGCTAATAGCTAATGGCTAAAATTACAGCAGGTGGCATGTCACTGTCAAGCCTGCCATCACGATTGACACCATCGACATCAACTTGATGAGGATGTTCAATGATGGGCCTGATGTGTCTTTGAATGGGTCACCGACGGTGTCGCCGACCACTGTAGCTTTGTGGTTTTCTGAGCCTTTGCCACCGAAGTTACCTTCTTCGACATATTTCTTAGCGTTGTCCCATGCACCGCCTGAGTTAGCCATGAACACAGCCAACACGAAGCCAGTTGACAATCCGCCGATTAACAGACCGAGGACGCCAGGAACGCCGAGGATCAAACCTGTGGCGATCGGGACGACGATAGCGAGGATTGAAGGAACGAGCATCTCGTGCTGAGCACCTTTTGTTGAGATACCGACGCAGCGCTCGTAGTCAGGTTCTGCCTTGCCTTCGAGGATACCAGCGATAGTGCTGAACTGACGACGAACCTCTTCAACCATCTTCTGTGCTGCGCGACCGACAGCGTTCATTGTCATTCCGCAGAATACGAATGCCATCATAGCACCGATAAACACACCGACCAGCACGACCGGGTTCATCAGGTTGACGTTGTATGCGTTCATAAAGTCGACCAAGCTTGCTTTGGCTGCCTCGATGCCGTTTGGAAGATCCTGACCCACTCTCACGAGAGCGATCTTGATTTCCTCGACGTATGAAGCGAGAAGTGCGAGAGCTGTCAAAGCGGCTGAGCCTATAGCGAAGCCCTTACCTGTTGCTGCTGTTGTGTTTCCAAGAGCATCGAGAGCATCGGTGCGTTTACGAACTTCTGGCTCGAGACCGCTCATCTCAGCATTACCACCGGCGTTGTCGGCGATAGGACCGTAAGCGTCGGTTGCGAGAGTGATACCCAGTGTTGAGAGCATACCGACAGCGGCGATACCGATGCCGTACAAGCCCATCGAGAGGTTAGCTGCTGTGAACTGGATGTTGAATCCGTTAGCGCAGAGGTAAGCCAAAACGATAGCCACACCCACTGTCACGACCGGGATAGCTGTTGAGAGCATACCGAGGCCGAGACCTGAGATGATGACTGTTGCAGGACCTGTCTTCGAGCTTTCAGCGACCTTCTGTGTTGGTCTGTAGCTCTGTGATGTATAGTATTCTGTTGATTTTCCGATGATTACACCCGCGAGCAGACCAACGACCACTGACAGAGAGACCTGCCACCATTGGTTGCTTTCTGTACCGAACAGCCATGCGAAGATGCCAAATGTTGCAGCTGCGATGAGCACTGCTGCTGTGTTAGTACCGCGGCTCAATGCGCCAAGAAGCTCTTTCATTCCTGCGCCTTCTTTTGTCTTAACCAAGAAGATACCGAATAATGAGAGCAACACGCCTGCTGCTGCGATGAGCATTGGAGCGAACACAGCCTTGAGCTGCAATCCTTCGACTGCTGAAGTAGCGAATGCTGCTGCGCCGAGAGCTGCTGTAGCGAGGATTGAACCTGCATATGACTCATAGAGGTCAGCGCCCATACCTGCGACGTCACCGACGTTATCGCCGACGTTATCAGCGATAGTTGCTGGGTTACGTGGGTCATCTTCAGGAATGTTGTATTCTGTCTTACCGACGAGGTCAGCGCCGACGTCAGCGGCTTTAGTGTAGATACCGCCACCGACACGGGCAAACAGAGCCTGTGTTGAAGCACCCATACCGAATGTCAGCATGGTTGTTGTGATCACGATAAGATGATTAGCTTCCTCAATGAAATAGTCGAGGACGAGGAACCACAAGCTGATGTCGAGCAATGCGAGACCGACGACCACGAGGCCCATGACAGCACCAGAGCGGAATGCCACCTGCAGACCGTTGTTCAACGACTTACGGGCTGCGTTAGCTGTACGTGCCGATGCATAAGTAGCAGTCTTCATTCCGAAGAATCCGGCCAAGCCTGAGAAGAAACCGCCGGTAAGGAATGCGAACCACACCCAGCCATTCTGAAGGCCGAAAATCGACATCACGCCGAATACAAGCGCCAACACGATGAAGACGATGATGACGACCTTGTACTGCTGCTTAAGATAAGCCATAGCACCTCTTCTGACGTGCGAAGCAATCTTTTTCATCAAATCTGTTCCCTCGTCTTCCTTCATCATGCTTCTAAAGAAATAGTAAGCAAATGACAAAGCCAAAACTGACGCTGCGAGAACTAAATAAATTACCCAATTCATAAGCGAAAATTTTAATTAATAAATATTTTTACTACTCTTTTCTTTTTTCAACGTTTTCAATCTGCAAATTTCCGAATAATATTTTTTTTATCAAAGAAAAAAATATAATTTTTTGAAAAAATATTTTTGCGTTTTTTGTCAGAATAATTTTTGTAATTTTGTAGCGGTTCACACCTTATTATTAATACGTCATTTCGAAAATTTTAAAAATATGAAAGGCATTAAATTTCGTTTGATTGTGATGAACTTCCTCATCTTCGCTGTGTGGGGAGCTTATCTGTGTTCTCTTGGCGTGTATCTCGACAATGTCGAGCTCGACGCTAAAATCGGTTCATTCTTCGCCATCCAGGGCATCGTCTCATTGTTCATGCCAGCTCTGATGGGTATCGTTGCCGACCGCTGGATCCCGGCACAGAAGCTGCTTGGCATCTGTCATTTCATCGCCGCAGTATTCATGGCTCTGGCAGGCTATATGGGCATGAGATACGGCACCGACATCACTTTCGGACAGATTTTCCCATATTATGCAATAAGCGTGGCATTCTTCATGCCGACAATAGCATTAGGCAATTCCGTGTCATACAACGCTTTGTCGAAAGCCGGCATGGATATCGTCAAAGACTTCCCTCCTATCCGAGTGTTTGGCACCATCGGCTTCATCGCCTCGATGTGGATTGTCAACTTTACAGGATATAAGGAGAATTACATGCAGCTGTATCTCTCGGCGATTTGGGGTATCCTTCTCGGATTCTATTCCTTCACCTTGCCAGAATGCCCGGTCAATAAAAACGTGGCGAAAGGCTCAATCGTCGATGCACTTGGCCTGCGCGCCTTCGCATTGTTCAAAGAGAGAAAGATGTGTATCTTCTTCATCTTCTCTTTCCTTCTCGGGATGTGCCTCCAGGTGACCAACGGATTTGCTACCACTTATCTTGATGACTTCGGCGCTGCACCTGAATATGCCAATGCTTTCGCGGTGAAGAACAACGTGTTCCTGTCATCGATATCACAGATTTCAGAGACGTTATGCATCTTGCTCATCCCATTCTTCCTCCGCCGCTTCGGCATCAAGAAGGTGATGGTGATCTCGTTCATGGCATGGTTCCTGCGATTCGCCTTCCTCGGAGCTGGCAGCCCGGCAGGCTTCGGTCTCGTGCTTTTCATCCTCTCGATGATAGTCTACGGTGTCGCCTTCGACTTCTTCAACATCAGCGGTTCATTGTTCGTTGATCAGAACACCGACGTGAGCATCCGTTCATCGGCGCAGGGCGTCTTCATGATGATGACCAATGGCTTCGGTGCCACAATAGGCGCTTACGCTGCAGGTTGGGTCGTCAGCCACTTCACTGGCGGCATCACCGAGTTCGAACCACTCATGGCAGGCTGGTCAAACGCTTGGTATATCTTCGCAGCATTCGCGTTGGTGGTCGGTATTTTATTCGCCATAGTATTCAAATATAAACATAATCCAGAAGCTGTCAAATGAGACAATATCTAGACCTACTTCAGCGAATTCTTGACGAAGGCGTTCAGAAAGGCGACCGCACTGGCACCGGAACAATCAGCATTTTCGGGCATCAGATGCGCTTTAAACTCTCTGAAGGATTTCCTCTCGTGACAACGAAAAAGGTTCATCTGAAGTCGATAATATATGAACTACTATGGCTCATCAGTGGAGATACTAATATAAAGTATCTGCACGACCACAAGGTGACAATCTGGGATGAATGGGCTAATGCCGACGGCGACCTCGGTCCGGTGTATGGCGCTCAATGGCGCAACTGGAACAACGAAGGCATCGACCAGATTCAGCAGGTCATCGACAGCATCAAGAACAACCCTAACAGCCGCCGTCACATCGTGACAGCTTGGAATCCAAGCGTGTTGCCCGACGAGCATGAGAAAGACTTCGCAAAGAACGTCGCTGCCGGAAAAGCCGCACTGCCTCCTTGTCACGCTTTCTTCCAGTTTTACGTTGCCGACGGAAAGCTATCATGCCAGCTCTACCAGCGCTCAGCCGACGTATTTCTCGGTGTGCCGTTCAACATCGCATCGTATTCGTTGCTTACAATGATGATGGCGCAGGTATGCGATCTCGAGCCAGGTGACTTTGTCCACACCTTTGGCGACGTTCACATTTATAACAACCACATCGAGCAGGTGAAGCTGCAACTCTCACGTGAGCCACGACCGCTCCCAACGATGAAGCTGAACCCCAAAGTCAAGAGTCTGTTCGATTTCAAATACGAAGATTTCACGTTAGAGAACTATAATCCGTGGGATGCGATAAAAGCGGAGGTCTCTGTATGAAGACAAAGATTTCGATAATTGTGGCGATGGCGAGAAATCGCGCCATAGGCAAAGGCGGCGACCTGATATGGCATCTCTCAAATGACTTGAAGCATTTCAAAGAGGTGACATCAGGCCACACAGTGATAATGGGCTATAAGACATATGCCTCATTACCAGGTCAGAAGCCATTACCCAAACGCCGTAACATAATTATCTCCGGTCATCTGAAAGAAGCGCCCGAAGGTTTTGAATTAGCCAACTCAATATTGGATGCCATGAAGATGGTGTTCAATGAAGAGGAGGTCTTCATCATCGGCGGCGGCATGATTTATGAGCAGTTCTTGCCAATGGCCGACAAGTTGTATCTCACGAAAATCGACAAGGATTTCGACGCTGACACCTTCTTCCCTATCATCGACTACAGTAAATTCGACCTCATCGATTTAAAGGTAATCGATGAAGACCCGCAGATTGACTGCAGTTATAGGTTTGAGACATGGGAGAAAAGAGTTTAAAGTTTAAAGTTTAAAGTTGAGGGTCGGAATTCTTCCGACCCTCAACGTTTTTTATTTGGTGACTGATAGTTTCTTTGTTGTTTCTTTGCCGTTGGTTATTATTCGAACCATATAAATTCCGGCATTGAAAGTATCAATGTTGATTGAAACTTCAGACGCGTCAGCAGCTGTTTCCAGAATCTTTTGTCCGATGCTGTTGTAAATCACTACGTTGGTAATATTCTCAGCTTTGATTGTCAACATATCTTTTGCAGGATTCGGATATACTTCGACATTTTGATTTGTGTTCTCATCAACGCCATCCGGGTCATATAAGAACCTTACAAAATAATCGTAGCCATATTTCGCCTTAGCCGGAATTGAATAACAGTCGGTAGCTTTATAATAAGCGACGAGTTTGTAATAATACCATTGACCTAATTCGAGTGCTGATGTCTCTTTGTACTCATTGGCATTTGGTCCGATAGCTTTAATACGTTTATATTCACCGTTTTCACCGCATTTTCTGTATAAGAAATAACCTGTTAAACCGTTAGTATTTTCCGGTTCATCCCATGTGATTAGAGGTTTGCCATTATCTTGCTTTTCGCGCCAGATATTTCTTGCAGGATTACATGCGTCGCCGACACTCACGCACTCCATCCTCGACATTGCCGACTCGCCGTTTTCACAAAGCATGCTGACAGTATAGCAATGTCCGATGCCATCGGTTGCATCATCGACAAAAGGATGTGAGTTGTCTGTTACCATTTGATAGATGACCTCATCGCGATACACACAGAATGCGTAGGCGTTGTTCAGCCAGCCTCTCCATTCGAGGACGATATTGTCACCATCAGCGGCACCTGAGAAATTATATGGAGCATCACATGAGCCGCCATTGCCACAACCGTTATTGGCCTCCAAAAACACACCTTCATTCATATCGGCTGATGAGCCAGAGAATGAATACAGGCTAACATTCTGAGAGTCTTTTATGTTAAAAGAAATATTGTCGATGACATCGTCCGATGCCACCCAGCCGAATTTCACTTGTCCAACAGGCACATCGCAATGTATCGACTGTGGTGCTGAAGAAGTCATGGTTAATTGAGCAACTTCTGTATTAGCCATATTATAAACAGAGATATGATTGCCTTCCCAACCATGCATATTTGAGGTTGACATCACAATCTTCCATTCGCAAGTAGGGCCGAATGTCACGTTTTTCACAATATCCTGTTTACCATTGCGGCCATTGCTTTGAACAAAAACTTTATATTCATAGCTGTCGTAATATGGCACGTGGTCGGTGAACGACATTGTTCCACCCGCAGTTATCCCATCTGTTATCTCCTTGACGATCTTGCCGTTTCGCATAATCATCACTTTTTCGATATCTGTCATTGAGGAGCCGTCGAGATATGTCGTAGGGTTATTCCAGCTCACCAAAGCCTCGAATGATGTGTCGGATGTTGGCGTTACCGTAAGGCCTGT
The DNA here is from genome assembly GCA_017549705.1 of Bacteroidales bacterium. Lineage (GTDB taxonomy): Bacteria > Bacteroidota > Bacteroidia > Bacteroidales > F082 > Limimorpha. The sequence goes on from JAFYNO010000085.1 coordinate 11,354, forward strand.
TGGTGCGCTCGGTGTGGCGTCGTAAACAACCTGTGGCACGAAGTTAAACATCGCGTCTGCCGGATTGGTGTATGGTGCATCGTCGATGAGATACCATCCGTCGGAGCTGCCGCCCCATCCGAGGTTAAAATGGAACATATCATAATCGTCGTAGCCGTCGCAGATGAAAGCGTGGCATCCGTCATCGCAGCCGCCATAATACATCGGCCATCCCATATCGAACTGCTCGCGCACCATACTTTTCCATGTCTCAGTCTCGAAGTCATCACGACGATACTGGATACAGGCGTCGGCGAAGTTGAAATAGGTATGGATTGCGCCAGGGATAGGACCTGATGCTCCGCCGCTGCCGTCAGGGCCATAGCCCATGTCGATAGTGACACCGCAGTGGAAGCTGATGGTCGCCACAGCCTCAATTTCCTCCATCGGCGATGAAGAGCTAAGCTTGTTAGCCATGTGATCCCAGTCGTAATAGGTGTTTTCAAAGTCGGCGCAAATCTGTCCATAGTCAGAATGATAGTAGCAATGGCTGCCGTTGCCATGTTCCGGATATTTCCAGAATGTCACGAGCTGTGCCATCGACGTTGCGAGACAGCCTACATAAGTGTGACCTCCAGAGCCGTTAGGATCAGCAGGGCAGAAATAGTTATATGGATAGCTCTGGTCCCACTGTGTCTGTACAAGATAATCGACGCCTCTGCCGCCGTGTCGCGAGACGAGGCGGCCTGTCTTTTCGAGCATACGCCAGTCCGCGGCGACGTCAGGAGCCGCGGCACTGATTATCTTTCTCATGCTACGTGCCATCACAATATTATCGAGATAATCACGCAACGCCGGAGGCATATTGTCATAATCGAACTTACCGTTTTCGGAATAACCGATAACGGGACGATAAAAATCATCAGCAGAAAGGATAACAAAGCCTTCTTCTCCGACATTAAAGACATAGAAACAAGCTTCGCCTCTTTCGGCAAAAGCTGTATATGCTGGTGTCAAAGCAAGATTACGATGTGACATCGCGAAGTTCATCCCCACGAACTTCTGGCCAAGAGCCATGGCCTCTTTCATGTTAACAGGATTAGCTTTTAAAGAATTTAGAGCTAATAATGCTGTGATTAGTAATAATGTCTTTTTCATGGTCAATTTTTCAAATCAAAAGAGCGCTCAGCAATTCATCACGTTGCCTCGCGCTCTTTAAACTTTAAACTTTACACTTTAAACTATTTAACAACCGAGATCTTACGTGTCACTTCTTTGCCGTCAGCAACGATGCGAACCATATAGATTCCAGTCTCAAAGTTATTGGTGTTGATATTCACCTCGTCAGCGTCGACAGCCTGTTCGAACACTTTCTGACCGATGGAGTTATAGACAGCCACTTTGCTGATCTTTTCAGCTTGCACTGTGAGCATATCTTTAACAGGGTTTGGATAGACCTCGACTGTAGTAGCTGTTGTCTCTTCGATTTCATCCGGGTCGAATAACACCTTCACGAAATACTCGTTGTAATATCTGCTCTTAGCTGGTGCTGAATAACAGTCGATCTCTTTATAATAAGCGACAACTCTATAGTAGTAATATGTGCCAGCCTCAAGAGCTTTTGTTTCTTTATATTCTGTCGTAGTTGGGCCGACGACTTTGGCACGTTCATAATTACCATCCTCGCCGATCTTTCTGTATACATAGAAGCCGGTCAGACCTGTTGTGTTAGATGGGAGAGTCCACATGATAACTGGTTTTCTGTTTGCTTGGAGGTAATACCATACGCTTCTTGGAGCGTTGCAGCCATCGCCTGCTGTAGCGCAGACTTCATTTGAGAATGCTGACTCGCCGCCATCGGTAAGATAGCAAATATTGTAGCAGTGTCCGCCAATACGTGGAGCCACGTCGACGAATTCGTTTTCATGAACAAGTGCGCAGAGCAAGCCATCACGATAGATGTTAACTCCGTAAGTGTTCTTTGCTGAGCCGCTCCATGTCAGGATGATGTTATCACCGTCTTTATCTGCGAACACCTCGCCAGGGACTTCTGTTGGTGCAGCGTTACCGCATCCGTTATTGCCTTCATACAAGACGCCATCTGACAATGCGCTTGTGTTGCCATCAAATTGATAAACGATATTGCCTGATGCGTCTTTGATCTTGAATGACAATGACACGTTTTCTGAACCTGGTTTCCATGCGAAATACACTTTACCAAGTGTGATATTCATATTGTATGTCACAGGAGTGCTGTTTGTCATGGTAAATCTGTCAACCTCGTTGCCTGTTCCATCATAAGCTACGAGATATCCACCTTTCCAGCCCTGCATGGTCGATGCTGTAGCAATGATCTTCCATTCACAAGTTGGGCCGAATACTGCTGATACTACACCAGCTGTGCCATGAGCGCCGTCTTTAACAGCATAGACGCTATACTCATATGTGCTGTAGCATGGGACTGCTGCATCAACATATGTCATGTCTGCGCCTGGAGTTGGGTTGTCAAGAACTGCAATAATCTCTTTGTTTCTCTCGATGACGATATTGTCAAGTTCTGTAACAGTAACGTTGTTAACAGTCTTGGTAGGATTGGTCCAAGAGATAGTAGCTTCCTGTGCTGTTTCGCTTGGCTTAACAACTGTCACGCCGGTTGGGGCTTGCAGTGTATTTTGATAAACACTTGTCGGGACATAGTTGAAGATAGCAGTAGCGCTATTAGCATAATCTATAGCGTCAACTTGATACCAGTCGTCATCCGAGCCACTCCATCCGAAGTTGAAATGCATGAAATCATCCTCATTATAGCCATCGCAAACAAAAGCGTGACCGCCTGATGAGCTATGACCGGAATAGTAAACTGGACGGCCAAGGTCGAACTCAGCCTTCAGCATTGCATTCCAGCTAGCGAGTGTGTATGAACTTCTTTGTTTCTGCACACAATAGTTATAATCAAAATATGCTGCCATCGCAGGAGGAACATCCTGTGAATATGCGCCGCTACCGTCTGGAGCGAAGCCCATATTAACAGCGACACCGCAGTGATACATAAGTGTTGCCACTGCCGCAATTTGTGTCTGATTGGCGCCGTTCAAAGTCTTAGGCATATTTTCCCAATCATATGTTGTGGCACCGAAGTTTGCTGACTGTTGGCCATAGCCTGGGCAGTAATATGTGTGGCTGCCTGTACCTTGTGCCGGATGATCCCAATATTTCATCACCTGGCTCATAGCTGTTGCAACGCAACCTGCATAGCAACGTCCGCCAGGACCGCCACTTGCTGCAGGAGCATAAAGGTTGTATGGGCTGTTCTGGTTCCACTTGGTCTGAACAAGCGGGCCAACGCTTCCGACTCTCTTGCTGCTCAATTTGCCACAGTTGCGGAGTGACTCCCACTGACCAGCAATCTCAGGTGTAGCGCTGACGTTTTTCTCGATAGCGTAGCTAATGCTGTTTTTATAGGTATCAAGCATGAACATAGCACCATTGTATGGGTTGCTTGCATCGAACGAGCCATTCTCTGAATAAGCGAGAACAGGACGAACATTGTCAGAAGCAGCGATCATAACGAAGCCTTCATTGCCTATGTTGAAAACATAAACACATGGCTCACCGTTTTCAGATGTCACTGTGTAATACAATTCGAGATCAGCTCTCATTGTCTTTTCAAAATTAGCCTGGACAAACATCTGTCCCAACGACTTAGCCGTGTTAACATCAACCGGATTGGCTAACAATGCGCCCATTCCAAGGATGATAGCGACTACTAAAGATAATACTTTTTTCATTTTGATTGATTTAAGTTAATAATTTGTTTTACTTATTCTATTACTGATACTTTCTGTGTTGTTGATCCGTTAACGGTCTGGATTTTAACCATATAGATACCGCTTCCGAAATCTTTCATATTGATAACGCACTCGTCACCATTAATATTTTCCTCATAGACTTTTTGTCCGACGAGGTTGTAAACCGCCACATTATTCAAATCTGAAGCTTCAATTCTGATATTTCCTGTTGTAGGGTTTGGATAGATACGTGCGTTGACGTTGTTTTCAGCTACTGCCAATGGTGCTGTCACGACGACGAAATCGGCATTATTCGATGTCACGGCCGGGGTTGATTCGCAGGCTGAGCTGTATGCCGTCACCTTATAATAGTAGGTGCCGCCACCAACCACTTGCACATACTGATTGGCACTGCCGTCAGCTTCGCCTACCTCAGTATAATCTTCACCGTTTTCGCTTCTGTAGATTTTAAACTTTGAAGGTGAATAGTCGCAATTCCATGTCAGAACCACGCCTGTTCCTGATTCATAACCACCAGCAAAATTTGTTGGAGCGGTGCAGTTCGGACAGTCGTTGTTGCCAGTATACAGTGTGCTGTTCAGCTGTGTCGATGAACCTGTAACTGTGAATGCTGTCTGACCTGCTGAGTCTTTCAAAGTAATAGTGATTGATGACACCTGTGTTGCTGGAGCTTTCCACATCAATGTGAAATTGCCTTCAGGGAACTGAACCTTCTCGCTCAACGGCGATGATGAGGTCATTGTCAACTCTTTAAACACAGTACCATTGGCGCTTACAGCCTGCAACTTACCGTCGTTCCATCCCTGGAAGTTTGTGGTCTGGCACACAAATTTCCATGTGCAGTTCGGACCGACTATTACTACTTGTGAGAACGATTTTCCTTCAAAGCCACCATTCTCTCCGACAAGAGTATATTCGTATGCGCCGTATGTGCTTACGTTATCATCATAAGTAATGGTATTGCCAGGTTGCGGATTGTTATAAGTCTGGATAGTTTCACCATTACGTTTCAGATAGATCTTTTCTATTGAAGTGAGCGTTGCTCCTGATTCAGAAGTTGTTGGAACCACGAATGCGATGTTAACTGTTTTAGTCATTGCGTCGTCCACCGACACTGTCAGAGTCTCGATAGCCGGCACCATAGCGTCATAGATATAATCAGGCATAATATCGAACACGGCTCTCTGATAAGAATTAAAATGACCATTACCTGTATTCAGAGCATCGATTGCGTAATAAGTGTTATTATATTGTCCGCTCCATCCCCAGTTGAAATGGAATTTACGCTGATCGTTATATCCGTCGCAGTTGAAAGCATGGCCTCCATCTGTGTCAGAACCTGCATAAACGAATGGAATGCCGCGGTCGAGTTGAGCGATAAGCATATCTTCCCACTGTGTTTTTGTGTAAGAATCACGTGACTTTACGTTGGCGCATGCGCCATATCTGAAATAATCGATCAATGCTGGAGCCACATCCTCTGTGTGAGCGCCGCTGCCATCTGGAGCATAGTCCATATCAACAGCGATACCGCAATGATACATCAACAATGCTACAGCCAAACCGCCGGCATTAGCCGAAGAGACTGTGTTTGGCATAATTGACCAGTCGTAAGTCGTATTGCCAAAGTTTGCCGACAACGTTCCACCGTATGAACTTGAGCTGTATGAATGCTCGCCAACGCCCGTCTCAGGCCAGTTCCAGAATTTCATCACCTGGCTCATAGCTGTAGCCACGCAACCTGCATAGCAATGGTTGTTTGTCCAATAGCTTTGGCAAGCCGGAGCATAGTAGTTATAAGGCCAACCCTGGTCCCAAACCGTCGCCAGAAGTGGATTTACAGCTCTATCCATTCTTGTTTTCATTGTGACGCCTTCCTTTTCGAGAAGATTCCACTGTTCAACAACATCAGCTTCCGCAACCAATTCATTATCAATTGCATATTGAATCTGTCTTCCATAATGGCCGAGGAAATAGCGTATGCCTTCTGGAATATTGTTCACATCAAAAGCTTCACCATCGCTATACCCCAAGATAGGATATGCGCGGTCATCAGCTGCGACTACGACATAGCCGTTTTCATGATTAAAGACATAGAGATAAGGGGTGTTGTCTTCACTGCTCAATGTGTAGACATGCTCGGCATCGGCAATGTTTTTAGCCGACAACACGTTGTTTTTCAAATACTTAACTCCTAAATTCTTTGCCGTATTGACATCAACTGGATTTGCAGAAACCTGTCCTGCCATAAATGCGATAGCGGCAATAATCACTAATAACTTTTTCATTTTTTTTGTATTTTTTGTTTACTTATTTCTTTTCCAAAACTTGTAATAAACCGTAATTTGTTGTAAATTAGTTTGTTAAAATGGTTAATTACATATTTTGATATTATTCAACCTTATTAATTTTTAAGCTTGTAAAAATACAAAAAATTTTCATACGACGCTCAATTTTTTTCGTATTTTTGCATTCCAAAAATGAAAAATCCCGAAAATGGAGCATAAATACTACGATTTTTACATGCGTTTTCCTAGTGAGGATGACGCGCAGAAGGCGAAAGATTTTTATTATAAAAAGCACCGCCCGCGCATCGGAGGTGAATTCAAAATCAACGACAACGGGGTGTGTTCGCTCTCGTTGCAGGACGAATGCGAGCTCATCACCGACCTCTACCCTTTCGGCCTGACGCGTTACATCGTTGCCGACAACTTCCATGGCGTGCGACGCGAGCATGGCAAAGACATCTTCGACTTTTTCACCGACAGCGACCAATATTTCTGCTGGGATTTGAACGACCAAGTGTTTGAAAAGCTCAATGATTTCTTGAAAAACGAGATTCATAAAGATGGTTTTAAGCCTGAGGCAGGCAAGCATGCTCCATTCGTCCAGCGCACCCTCGACAGCATGGGAATCGACGATTTGTTCAACATGCTCAGCGTTGACGCTCCAGGTCTGGATATTTAGCCTGAATCTCCATTTTGGCTAGTTTCTGCACCTCGATGCTGGGGTGACCGAATTCTTCAACTATTTTTCCAAGCATGAGATATGTTCCGTTCCCTTGAAATGGGTACATTTTCAATACGTTAGGAAAAACCGTCGCATCAAAAACGTCGCCGTTGGCATCCAAAAAGTTGGCAAAATGCATCAGGTCGCCTTTGCTCGTTTTCACATACTTCAAACTGACCAGATGCCCCAGCATACGGTATTGATTACCGACGTGTTGCAGCATTTCTTTTGCCATCACTTCTCCTCTGAATCTGGTTTTCAGCATATCGAACCATGTCATCGTGACAGGAAATCCGAAAAGTTCAATTTCGTCGTAGGCGTCTTCAAGCGGTTGCGGCTGCATTGGAGGCAATTGATATTCAGCATGTTGCGGCTCAAACACACAGCCTCTCATACCATGAAATTTATTGCGGTACGATGACATCTTTCCGTTATAAGCATGCGCCTCCCACAGCAGTGTAGGTTTGCTTTTTCCGGTGAATGCGAAGGCGCCGCTGCGAATTAGAATTACCATCTGCTCCATTTTTGGGTGCAGACGCTCCATAAAATCGGCCAAACCACGATATTTTCCATTTGCAAGTCGTTCATTGACAATGTTTTGCGCAAGCTCAGTCTCAAGCCCTTGCAGATGCACGAATCCGATGTACGCCACTCTGCCATACAGCGTCGTAAGATTTTCGCTCATGTTGACGCATGGCAGATGTATAATGCCACCTTGTCTCTTTAACTCATTGAAATACACCCATGTAGGATAGAAACCTCCGAAGTTGTTTATCACTGCCACCTGAAACTCGAGTGGGAAATAAGCCTTCAGGAAAAGGCTTTGGAAGCTCTCAACGGCATACGAAGCTGAATGAGCTTTCGAGAACGAATAGCCGGCAAACGACTCAATCTGTCGCCACACCTCATTGGTTACTTTATCGCTATAACCTTTTGATTTACAATTATCAAAGAAACGTTTGGTGAGCTCTGTCATCTCGTCTTTGCGACGGCTTTTATGATTCATCATGCGACGCAGGACGTCGGCGTCGGAGAGGTCGAGGCCTGCAAAGTGGTGGCACACCTTCAGCACGTCTTCCTGATACACC
>JAFYNO010000010.1 GCA_017549705.1 Bacteroidales bacterium
ATACAAATTATTCCGGTTGACTCATGGGTACAAAAACAGGCCTCATCCTCGCAAGAGGAGCTTTAACGCCAGTGGACGTTTGCGTATCGTGGCAGCCATAAGCGTGATATATAAGGGTTTACGATCCCTTTGGGCAGACAGGCTTTTTTCTTTTTCGCGGAAGAGTAAAATCTAAATTAAAAAATGATTTTACTACAAGTAAGCATGAGCATTATTATGTACGCAGTAGTAGGCCTCGCAGTAGGCGCCGGTATCGGCGTGCTGCTTGCTACAACAATTATGCGTAAAGCTTTGACTAGAAAAAGCAACCAAATGCTTGAAGAAGCAAAAGAAAAAGGAGAAGTGATTAAGAAAGACAAAATTCTTCAAGCAAAAGAGAAGTTTCTCCAGATGAAATCGGACTATGAGAAAGAGACAAATGAGAAGAAACGCGAACTGCAAAAGGTGGAGTCAAGAGTTCAACAACAACAGCAGCAGGTTAACCAGCGAGCAGAGGAACTTAACCGTAAAGCTAACGAACTGAATCATCAACAACAGACACTGACAAACCAACAAGAAAATCTTACAAAACGCCAGGCCGAACTCGACAAGATTCAGGAAGAGCAAAAGAAGATGCTGGAGTCAATATCCGGTCTCACAGTCGCAGAAGCAAAGGAACAACTGAAGGAGGTGGTGAAAGACGAAGCTCGCGCAGAAGCAATGGTTCTAGCGAAAGAAATCGTCGAAGAAGCTAAGATGTCAGCAAACCAAGACGCTAAAAAGATTGTGCTCGAGACAATCCAAAGAACAGCATCAGAACACGCCATCGAGAACACCGTTTCAGTGTTTAACATTGAGAATGACGAGATTAAGGGTCGTATCATCGGTCGTGAAGGCCGTAACATCCGCGCCCTCGAGTCACTCACAGGCGTCGAAATCATCATCGACGACAGCCCTGACGCTATCCTACTCTCAGGCTTCGACCCGATTCGCCGTGAGATAGCACGCCTATCACTACAGAAACTCGTCACCGACGGACGTATCCACCCGGCACGTATCGAAGAAGTGGTGAAAAAGGTTGAGAAACAAGTGGAACAAGAGATCATTGAGACAGGTAAACGTACCGTCATCGACCTCGGCATCCATAACCTCGCACCTGAGCTTATCAAGATGATTGGTAGAATGAAATATCGTTCATCATACGGTCAGAATTTGTTGCAGCACTCTATCGAGACCGCTAAACTTTGCGCCACAATGGCTGCAGAACTCGGTTTGAACCCGAAAGTGGCGAAACGCGCAGGTTTGTTGCACGATATCGGTAAGGTGGCCGACAACGAGGAAGAGCTTCCACACGCAATTCTCGGTATGAAGACCGCTGAGAAATACAAAGAAAAAGCCGATGTTTGCAACGCCATCGGTGCTCACCACGACGAGATTGAGATGGAATCACTCATTGCTCCTATCGTCCAGGTGTGCGACGCTATCTCAGGCGCACGTCCAGGCGCACGCCGTGAGGTTGTCGAGGCTTACATCCAGCGTCTGAACAAGCTCGAGAAGATGGCGATGTCATATCCGGGCGTCGTGAAGACCTATGCTATCCAAGCAGGCCGTGAACTCCGCGTCATCGTGGGTGCCGACAAGGTCAGCGACCAGGAGGCTGACAGCATCGCATACGATCTCTCACGTCAGATTCAAACTGAAATGACGTACCCAGGACAAATCAAGATCACTGTCATCAGAGAGACTAGAGCGGTGCAATTTGCTAAATAAAAAAAGCGCCGCAGCATAAAAAAGTAGAGACGTCACAATGTGGCGTCTCTACATTGCTTTTATAAAATCAAAATTATTTTCTGATAACCAGTTTGCTTGATTTCTCAGTCTTGCCATTCACGATAAGGCTGTAGAAATAAATGCCGTCTGTGAGGTCGCTGACATTGAGACAGGCTTTGCCACTCATACCGCTGATAGCGTTTCTCATGACTTCCTGACCCATCATGTTGTAAACTGCAATCTCAGCGTTGACATCTGCATTGAAGCTGTAGTCGAAATTGACGACATCGCTTGCCGGCATTGGATATGCGTTGCTGAACTCATCAATAGCACTGATACTCTCGACATCATCCAGCGTGTATTTGAAGATGACGTTGATGACAATAGCATTGTCCGGATCGCCTTCCTCATAGATGTAATATGTCATATTCTGCTCTTGCTCTAATACAGAAAGATAATCATCGGCAGTAAAATGTGCGCTGAAATCCAAAGTGTCATTTGCTGATATTGGTGTGGCTGGTGACACGTAAACTGTTGGCATGAAACATGCGCCGAAGCAGAAATCGTTAGTTGTTCCTGGAACGACATCGTTTTCGAGTTTTTCACAGATAAGAACCACATCTTCCTGAGCTATAACATAGAACTCCACTTGAAGCGGACCGCCAGGATAGCCCCATGATGAGGAACCATCGCCATAAATATAATAAGTGACGCCGCTTGTAACAACATTTAATGTCTCTTTCTCTTTGATTACATAGCTCTGTGCCGATAATGCAAACACGGAAAGAATTAATGATAATGTCAGTAATAATTTTTTCATACGTATTATTTTTTAAGGTTATTTAATAATATTTGCAATCATTTCATCACTTGCGATGTTCGGCATCGTGACTTTGAGACGAGGTTCAACCTCCATGGCGCGTTTGATGGCAAACATGGCAGGTTCGTTGCGAGCCCAGCTACGACGTGCGATACCGTTGTTCACATCCCAATGAAGCATGCAGTGTAAGCGTCTGTCAGCCTCTGGAGTGCCGTCAAGCACCATGCCAAAGCCTCCGTTGATGACTTCGCCCCAGCCTACGCCGCCGCCGTTGTGGATTGAAACCCATGTGGCACCACGGAATCCGTCGCCGATGACGTTCTGAACTGCCATATCTGCTGTGAAGCTCGAGCCGTCGTAGATGTTAGATGTCTCACGGAACGGTGAGTCGGTACCTGAGACATCGTGGTGGTCACGACCTAAAACAACCGGAGCTGTCAAACGGCCGTCAGCGATAGCTTTGTTAAACTCGGCAGCGATCTTGGTACGGCCTTCGCAGTCGGCGTAAAGAATACGAGCCTGTGAACCCACGACGAGGTGGTTGGCTTGTGCACCCTTGATCCACTGGATGTTATCGTGCATCTGCTGCTGAATTTCCTTTGGTGATGACTTGGCGATATCTTCCAAAACCTTGCATGCGATGTCGTCGGTGACCTGCAGATCCTCAGGTTTTCCTGATGTGCAGACCCAACGGAACGGACCGAAACCGTAGTCGAAATACATAGGTCCCATGATGTCCTGGACGTATGATGGATAACGGAACTTGCCGTCTTCTTTCAAGATATCTGCACCAGCGCGGCTGCTTTCGAGCAAGAAAGCGTTGCCGTAGTCGAAGAAGTACATGCCTTTAGCAGTCAATTTATTGATAGCTGCCACGTGACGGCGCAATGAAGCGTAAACGGCCTCTTTGAACTTGGCCGGCTCTTCTGCCATCATCTTCTTTGACTCTTCCAAAGAATATCCGACAGGGTAGTAGCCGCCAGCAAATGGGTTGTGCAATGATGTCTGGTCGGAGCCAAGGTCAACCTGAATGCCTTTGTTTGCTGCATATTCCCAAAGATCGACGACATTGCCTTGATATGCGAATGAACGAGCAATCTTCTTTGCGCGGGCGTCGTTGACTTTCTCAAACAACTCGTCGAGGTTCTCGTGAATCTCATCGACCCAGCCTTGGTTGTAGCGTTTCTGCGCTGCTGCCGGGTTGATCTCAGCTGTGATTGACACCACGCCTGCGATGTTGCCAGCTTTTGGCTGAGCGCCTGACATACCACCGAGACCTGCTGTGATGAACAGCTTGCCTGCCGGTGTACCGCCTTGTTTACGCGATGCGTTCAAAACGGTGATTGTTGAGCCGTGGACGATACCTTGTGGTCCGATGTACATGTATGAACCAGCTGTCATCTGGCCGTATTGTGTTACTCCGAGTGCGTTGAAACGCTCCCAATCATCTGGTTTTGAATAGTTTGGAATCATCATGCCGTTGGTAACGATGACGCGTGGAGCCTCTTTGTGTGATGGGAATAGTCCCATTGGGTGACCTGAATACATCACCAGAGTTTGCTCGTCGGTCATGTTGGCGAGATACTGCATCACGAGGCGATACTGTGCCCAGTTTTGGAAGATAGCACCATTGCCGCCGTAGATGATGAGCTCGTGCGGATGTTGCGCCACTGCAGGGTCCAAGTTGTTCTGAATCATCAGCATGATGGCAGCAGCCTGACGGCATTTTGCAGGATATTCGTCAATCGGGCGGGCGTACATCTTGTACGAAGGACGATAACGGTACATATAAATGCGGCCGTAAGTCTCAAGTTCATTATAAAACTCAGGAGCCAACTGTGCGTGAAGTCTCTCCGGGAAATAACGCAGAGCGTTCTTCAAAGCCAGTCTTTTCTGTTCTTTCGTCAAGATATCCTTACGTTTTGGAGCATGGTTGATGCTCTTGTCGTATTCTTTCACTTCTGGCAGCTGTTCTGGAATGCCAGCAAGTATTTCTTTTTGAAAATCATTCATTTAGCTATATTTTTTTTGTATTAATTTCAAAATTTTAAGTGTGCAAATTTAATAAATTTATATCTTTGCGCCATCAAATTAACAAAAAATGATTAAAAATAATTTTCTCAAGCTCATAATGACATTTGTAATACTATCATTTTTGGCGAATGGTATTATTGCGCAAAACTTTGTTAATGAATCATTTGCAAATGAAATTGGGAAAAATTTCATATCAAATAAGATAGGAAAGGCAGATGTTAACTTGAGTCTTTTCCATACTGAAAACGGTGCTGACGGACAGCCGAATCTATATATTTTCAATGTTGAAGGAGGTGGTTTTGTGATTGTTTCGGCTTCGAAAAATGTTAAGCCTGTGCTTGCATATTCGTTAGAACATCGCTATATGGGCGATATCCCAGAGACTGCTTGGTATTTCATAAATAGTTATAGCAAAAATGTAGATTATTGCGATGAGCGTGGCATTTTGATGAACGCTGATGTGGAAGCTGAGTGGAGCTTGTTGGAAAACAATGAGTTACCAGCTACAAAAAACACCAGGACGGTGGTGCCTTTGATTCAAACTTTGTGGAATCAGGATTATCCTTATAACTATTATGCTCCTGAAACGTCTGGCGGTTGGTGGGGCGGTGGTCCGGGAGGCCATTGCTATGCAGGTTGCGTGGCCTGTGCTATGTCGCAGATTATGAAATACTGGAACCATCCGGTGCATGGACACGGCTCACATTCTTATACGCACGGCACATATGGGGTGCAGTCGGCAAATTTTGGCGAGACGACATATGATTGGGATATCATGCCAACTGCGCTAGGCTATGAAGTTGATGACGCGGCAAAAGCTGTAGCTTTGCTGATGTATCACTGTGGTGTTAGCGTCAATATGAATTTCGGTCCTGACGGTAGTGGTGCTTATTCTCCAGACGTTGAAACCGCTCTTCGCCAGTATTTCGGCTATTGTGCGGCATCTTATCAGGAGCGCAGCAAATACACGGAAGAAGAATGGATTGCTATGCTTAAAAGCGAGCTTGACAAGTCGCAACCGGTGTATTTTTCTGGTACTAGCGATTCAGGTGGCGGTCATGCCATAGTTTGCGATGGCTATGACAGCAACGACTATTTCCATTTTAACCTCGGATGGAGCGGCTCGGGCAACGATTATTACAGCATCAACGATGTGGCCGGTTATAATAACAACGAGGCTATCGTCATGAATATCGTTCCATTGGAGATTAACGCAGATGAAAACGCCATAATTTATGTGACTCCTGACGGCACCGGTGACGGCTCGTCGTGGGAGAATGCAACACATTATCTTGAATATACTAGCGCACGTGCCTCCGACGTCTCAACGATGGTATGGGTGAAGACTGGCACATATTACGGCGAGGAGAATAATAAAAACGGTGCTTTCTCAATTTACAAAAACAACCGTGTTTACGGCGGTTTCGCAGGCAATGAAACTCCTGATTTCAACCTCAATAATCGTGATTTTGAAGCTAACCCGACAATTCTTGATGGTCAAGGCATTAACCGAGTGTTATATCAGACAGATCATTTCACGAATGGAGAGTATTCTATTTGGGATGGATTCACAATCCAGAATGGTAACACCGGAGCCGGTGGAGGCGCATACCTTTGCAGTAATAGTCGCTTCTCGAATTGTAAATTCCTAAATAATCATGCTATTGGCTTCGGCGGAGGCGCATATGTTATATCTGCATATTATAGTAATTCCACAACACAATTTACAAATTGTACGTTTGAAGGTAATACAGGCGCAATAGGCGGCGCTATTTGTGATATGACAGGCGCATATCTGCTAAACTGTCGATTTACAAATAATTCGTCTACGACAAAAGGCGGCGCTTATTATATATTTGCAAATAAGGAGGGCAAGATGGTGAACACCATTTTCGATCATAACCACGCCAAACAGGGTGGCGCTTTTTATAATACTGGCAAGATGACTGTTGTTAACTGCGATTTTGTTGATAATCAAGCAACTGAAGATGGTGGCGGATTATATAATGAGTCAGCATATAGCCGTTTTTACAATACGATTTTCTGGGGTAATACCGCCAACGGCGAGGCAAATCAGATCGAAGGAAGGTCAAAATTCTTCTATTGTGGCATACAAGGTGGCTACGAAGGCACTAATATCATCAATTTGGCAGCCAATAATGATGGCCTGGACTCTGACAATTATCCTCGTTTCGAAAACCCTGATGAAGGTAATTATGCATTAAATAGATTGTCGGTTTGCGTGGATGCCGGCGACAAATATGTTGGTGGCGTTACTGGTCCGGATATTCTTGGTAATCAACGTGTTGTGAATAACCAAATCGATTTGGGCGCAATTGAATACCAATATGGCTTGTCAGTCGATGATGTAGTCGATGCGGCAATTATGATGTATCCTAATCCTATTGATAATCAATTGAGTATTATAATTGATGGCTCGATGACAGTTGATGTGTATAATTGCCTCGGACAGAAAATCTTATCTGTTGAAGCTCGTAATGAATTGACACTCAATACATCAGAATGGGAGAGAGGAATCTATTTGATTAAAGTAAATGAAAGAACCTTTAAAGTTTTGAAATAATTATTTGTATGTTTTTAATGCCATTTTCGAATTGCTCTCAGTACCCTGTGGTAAGTCGCAATTCTGCAAATGGCATTAAAAATATAGTTCCCCCCAACTTTAAACTCTAAACTCTAAACTTTAAACTCTAAACTAAGAATTACCAGCCTTTCGGCTTTGAGATCGTGTTTCTTATTCCGAGTAAGGTTGTGAAAATAGTGAAAAATAAATCATACAAGGGCGTGAAGAAAAGATACAGCTTTTTCTCGCCCAATTGTTTTGCTGATTTTATGTAAATCAAGTCCATGCTGATGTAATGGAGCAGCATCAGCCCGCCTACAGTGGCATAAAAAATAGGGCAGTCGGTGTTGCAATAGAAAGCCGGAGACAGGCACAGAAGTGCTATTCCTGAAGCATAGTAGAAAAACCGGCTTGCTAATAACGCTCCTAATATCCTGTTTGTCAATGGCTTATACATGTTAGCGGTTGAATAGTGGCGGCGCTTCTGATGAATCCAGCTGCTGAAAGTGTGTTTTGGCTCCGACTCAACACGACAGTTAGGATCAATAAAGATGCGAGTGTTTTTGCTGTTCGCCACCTGACTGATAAAAATGTCGTCGTCGCCTGATGGGATATTGTAATGCGACGTAAAACCTTTGTTTTTATAGAACAAATCGCGATGATATGAGAGATTTCTCCCGACTCCCATATACGGCATCTTTGCCAATGCCATTGATAGATATTGTATGGCTGTGTAAAGCGTATCAAAGCGTATGAGCTTGTTTAGCAAGCCTTTACGTGTGAAATATGGTCCATATCCGAGCACTACCTCGGTGTTTTTACGGTATGCGCTTACCATACCTTTGATCCATTGGTCGTTCTCGGGCAGACAGTCGGCATCAGTAAGAAGCAGCAAGTCATGTTTCGCTGATTTTATGCCCATACTCAGCGGGAATTTTTTCCCATGGAAGAAATTCAAACTCTGCTCAAGCGTCACCACATTGATGTCGGGACGACGATCAACGAGTTCTTTTAGATAGTCCTTCGTCTCGTCGGTGGAGCAGTCGTTGACTATAACTAATTCAAATTCAGGATAATCTTGCGATAAAATACGTGGAACGAGATCAATTAGATATTCGTAGGCGTCTTTGGCACAGACGATTACGGACACTGGCTCATAATTAGGCTTGCTGTTATCGTATTTCTTTTTCTTGAAAAACGCCAAGCGGCTGAAGAGTCCCCAGAAATAAAGCATCTGAATCAGCCATGATAGGCCGAAAACACATAGTATGATGAAACTCAGAGATTTATAATTGAAAAATATTTCCATCGCATTCAATTTAACAGAGCGCAAAGGTAGCAAAAAAAATAATACGACCTACCACCAGGTACTGAGTAATTCTTATACATCGTTTCAACATTTTTAATACCATTTGCAGAAATGCGACCTACCACCGGGTACTGTGAGCATTTCGAAAATGGTATTAAAAATGGATATAAATAAAAAAATTTGTATTTTTGCACAAAATTTAGAAATGAAGTATTCGCTGGTTAAAAACGACGCAAAGAGTAATGCGAGAGCAGGCATTATTACCACTGATCACGGTGATATCGAGACCCCGATTTTCATGCCGGTGGGCACGGTGGGAAGTGTTAAAGCAACGCATATCAGGGACTTAGAGGATGAGATTAAGGCACAGATTATCCTGGGCAACACTTATCATCTTTACCTCCGTCCGGGTCTCGATGTGTTGCATGAATGCGGAGGCCTGCATCAGTTTAACGGCTGGCATCATCCGATTTTGACAGACAGCGGTGGTTTCCAGGTGTTTTCATTGACCGATATTCGTAAGATGAAAGAGGAAGGCGTGGAGTTCCGCTCTCATATCGACGGCTCAAAACATCTCTTCACTCCTGAACGCGTGATGGACATCGAGCGCACAATCGGCGCCGACATCATGATGGCGTTTGATGAATGCGCACCGGGTACTTCAGATTATAAATACGCCAAGGAGGCGATGGGCCGCACACATCGTTGGCTCGACAGATGCCTGAAACGTTTCAATGAGACCGAACCACAATACGGTTATTATCAATCACTTTTCCCTATTGTTCAGGGCTGCACTTATCGTGATTTGCGCACTGAATCGGCTGAGTTTATCGCGTCGAAAGACTGCGACGGTCATGCCATCGGCGGATTAGCAGTAGGCGAGCCGACAGAGGTGATGTACGAGATGATTGAGGTTGTGAACGCAATCCTTCCGAAGGATAAACCGAGATACCTGATGGGTGTGGGCACTCCTGCAAACATTCTCGAGGCTATATCACGTGGCGTCGATATGTTTGACTGCGTTATGCCAACACGAAACGGCCGTAACGGTATGATTTTCACGTCTGAAGGCATAATAAACATTAAAAACGAACGTTGGAAGTATGACTTCTCGCCAATCGATGAGAATGGCAGCGTGTTTGTGGATCACCAGTATTCAAAGGCATATCTGCGCCATCTTATCATCTCGAAAGAGATTCTCGGGCCTATGATTGCGACGGTTCACAATCTCGGGTTCTACCTCTGGCTGGTACGCGAAGCACGCAAACACATTATCGAAGGCGACTTCACCGAGTGGCGCGACATGATGCTCCCAAAAGTGATGAATAGAATATCGTAAGTATTGAATATCAACATAATGAGAAAGTTAGACTGGTATATTTTTAGAAAGTTTATTGGCACGTTCTTCTTTGCCATCAGTCTGCTCATTGTCGTGGTGATAGTATTCGACGTCTCGGAAAATGTCGATAGTTTCATCAAAAATCATGCCTCGCTGTATGAGGTTGTGTTTCATTTTTACATCCCGTTTATCCCTTATTTTATTAACCTTTTCATATATCTGTTTACCTTTATTTCGGTCATTTTCTTCACTTCGAAGATGGCCGGACACACCGAGATTATCGCGATTCTTAGCAGTGGTATTAGTTTCAGAAGGTTTTTGTGGCCATATATGATGGCGGCTCTGCTTCTTGCCGGCAGCTCGTTCTATCTCGGTAACTTCTTGATTCCCAGAATGGATACTGTGCGTAGGACGTTTAAAAACACCTATATGGAAAACCTGATGAAGAGTTCGGGTCAAAACATTCATGTGCAGATTGAAAAGGGCGTTTATGCATATATGTCGAACTACGATTTGAAGCGCGCTACGGGATATAAATTTACATTGGAAAAGTTTGATAATCATACACTTGAATATAAGCTGAGCTCCGATAAGATTGTTTATGACACTCTGCATGACAGCTGGCAAATCTACAACTTCGTGGAGTATAGCTTCCTGCCAGAAGAGAAGCTCGTCAAAGGTAAGTTAAAAGATACGACTCTGATGATGAAACCCTCTGATTTCTATTTCGTTAAGGAGGATTTCGAGGAGATGAACCTCTTTGAGCTAAACAGATATATAGATGAGCAACACGCTAAGGGTGCGGAGAACATACTCCCGTACGAAATAGAGAAACACAAACGTTTGGCTTCACCAGCTGCCATTATCATTTTGACAGTCATCGGGGCTTCAC
>JAFYNO010000086.1 GCA_017549705.1 Bacteroidales bacterium
AGCTGAACTTCGAATACCGATTCGAATAGCGCATTGAAGCCAATCATCATTAAAAACGAGAAATATAGCATGTCAAATGTCTTTGTTTTTATCCAAAGCACCAGCGGAATCACGAAATAGGCAAGCAATAGTAGCAATCCGATTATTCCGATGCTTATCATCGTTTCAAAAAACATGTTGTGCGCATTGATTTCAAAGTCGATTGCGAATCTAATAAATTGATACTCAACAAGATATGTAGAAATAATCTCTGGATCAACACCTCGTTTCTCAGCTTCCTTCATCATGTCTCTGCGCATCGATTCTTCAGGCTCATACCATTGATTATCAATAACTTTATCAATGATTTCCGTCATCTCTGGAGTGATTTTTTCGGTAAGGTCGGCTTTATATCTTTTATAAGATGCTACCATTTCATCAGGTCTGTCGCCAGTTCCCACGCCAAAGAGCCAATTTTCAGTTAAAACCGACTTATAACCCTTAAATTGTACAAGTCGGTGGTCGGAAGAATGCTTGGAAGTGATGCTTGTGACGGTTTCCGTTATTCTTGCCACACTCTGTGGAAAAGCCACAATGGCTCCAACCAGCCCAAGTGCGAAAATTCCACCCATTATCCAGCCCATTTTCTTCTTTTTCATGATGAAAGTGAGCCATATCCATTGTAAAATGAAAGTCAAAACCAACCATAACAGACCTGCACGAGATCTTACCAAAATTATGAAAACAACTAATATCAGATATGCTATCAGATTGATAATCTTGACTTTACGTTGTTCATTTTCAAAAATTCCAATGAAACAAAACATCAAGCCCAAACTTGCATACATCGACAGATAGCTGTGATGTACATAATACCATTTAGTCAGCTCGGGATCAAAGAAACGCGAAGTCGAATAGCCGTTGAAGATCACGTCATACAAGGCATACACGAAATTCATCATGAAAAACAAAATACAGCCCAAAACCAGAGCGTTTCCTATAGCTTTCAGACGCTGTTTGGTCATATATGACATGTCGGAAAACAGGAAAATCATAGGGAAAATCAGGAAACCAAGTTTTTTGCTAACCTGCATCCATCCAAACGATTGATTTTCAGTGTATATCATACCGATGAGATACATAACCCAGGTTAAGGCAAAGATGATATAAGCCCATTTGAATTTCAGTTGGGCTTCATTAAGTTTGAATTTTTGATCGAAAATGAGTTTCAGCACCGCACAGAGAAGTAACGCTACTTCGCAATACTGCGCGGCCAACCAACTAAAAGGAATTGCGAAAGCTAAAAGCATCATTATCAACAATTCAGCTTTCTGAAACGGCCTCAATCCAGTAAAAACATCTCTCATATTTCCGCATTTCAATAAAATGCAAAAATACTACTTTTTTTTAAATAATTATGAATAATGTGAATTTTATCGTTTGCGGCGTTTAAATAAATTCAATTCATTGAATTCTTTTCGCAACGACTTATTAAAAGTCCAGCGCCAATCTGATGTCAAAAGTCGAACATATTCGCTGTAATCGAAGTAGAACACATAGCTGTAATACAAGAAGATACTGCCTAAGAGCGCTATTTTCCAAGGCACGAGACAGAACAGCAATGTCACTCCCGTCGCCATGATCATTGGATGCAGGATAAGCTCCACACAGACGTTCACCGTATTACGGAAAGCCTTGTCTTTCAAGTTGTTAAGTATAAACCATGCTACAATCCATATCGGGCTTGTGACAAATGCCGCGGCAATAAAAAATGGCAGTCCGACAAGCGACACCAAAGTCTTCAGCAGCGTACGCCACAAAGGTCTGCGCATAGCTACCGATTTTACTGAAATGCCTTCTTCTTTGCGATGTTTTGTGAAGTCGATAATCTTTTCGAACAACGCCTTTGCCTGTTCGGGCACTTTGTCTTTAAACTCCAGTATTTTCGCGACATTACGTTTGTTTCTGTTAAGTTGCATTCGTTGCGTGATAGGCAAGTGCCCTGACAGAATTTTCGTCAATTCCCAGATGGCGTCGTAGTCATCGTCGTCAGGAATATATGTTATGAGTCCGGCCATCCTCTCGGTTAGCATTGCCTTTAAGTTATTGATTATCACCGCCTCATTTTCGCCTTTGTGCTCTTTCATGTATTCAGTCACGTTAATTGGCTTGCCATAACTGACTAAAACCGTTGAGCGGAAACGGAAATAGTCGCCGTATTCGAGGCCTACCGGCACGATGTAAACCGGCTTCACGTCTCCAAACTGATTATTTGCTTCAATCGCGATATGGAAAATTCCCTTGCTTAGCTGTCGTAACGAGTGTTTGGTGCGGTGAGCAGCCTCAGGGAATAGGTATAACGGCACCTCGTCGTGTATCACGTCAACAGCCTGATCAATGGTGTCGCCATTTTTGTCGCGCACCGCTCCTATGCCGTCACGAATTCTGAAAATAGGCAAGATACGAAGCCATTTCAGTATCTTTGCAGTACGTCGATTTTTGAAGATATCACCTCTTGCAATAAATACTTTTTTCTTCCACGAAGTAGCAAGCAGCACCAAAGCATCCATCAAGGTATTGCAATGGTTTGCACCAAAAACAATAGCTCCATCATGCGGGATGTTTTCTTTTCCTATAACATGAAACCTTGTAAAACTGCGTCGAGTATGATGATCTACAAAGATTTTGCAAAATGAATATAGCTTGTCGTCGTCTTGTATCTTTGCCATTTTTGTAAATTTTGAAAGCACAAATTTACAAAATTTTCCACAAATGAAAGATTATTTGTAATTTTGCATGTCATTTCGACCGAAGCCGTTAGGCGTAGTGAATAAATCTACGGAAAAATTAAAAAGGAATTAAATTATAAAAAAATGAAGACTATTAAAGTTTTAAACTACGTTTTTGTCGTAGCTCTCGGATTTTTCGCCGTAATGTTTGGCATCGACCGTTTTAGCAACAATCACACACAGCAACCTTCTGATTCTATTCTCTACACAGAGGATTATTGTCAAGATATCATTGGCTTTGCTGACATTATTCCATTGGAAATATATATGGTAGATGGCAAAATCGCTTATATCAGCATACTTCAAAATCGCGAGACTCCAAGTTTCATGAGAAAAGTCACCAATAGCGGAGTTGTCGAGAAATTTTATGGTTTGACACCAAAAGAGGCCATTGATCTTGATATTGATGCCGTCAGCGGTGCCACATACAGTTCTAACGCCATTATCAAATCGGTGAAGACGCGTATGGCGATTTATGAAAAGGAACTCAACCCAAGTCCATGGACATGGCAGTTGTTTGGCATCATTGGATGTGCTGTAATCCTTTGTGTTTTAAGCGTTATCAGGAAAAAGGCTTAAAAAATGTAATTAAACCCGATATACGCTTTCATTCCTTCGCCGTCAAG
>JAFYNO010000087.1 GCA_017549705.1 Bacteroidales bacterium
CTTGGCGCCCCTACCCTGCGCACCGAAAACTTCTGTGATTACAAGGCAAATCGTGAAGAGATGCCACCTGATTTGAGAGCGTCGATACCTTATATTATAGAGATTATCAAAGGCTTCAATATTCCAATTTATGCAGCTGAAGGTTATGAAGCTGACGATGTAATTGGCACTTTGGCTAAAAAAGCTGAAAAAGCGGGCTTTCTCACCTATATGATGACTCCAGATAAGGATTTTGGTCAGCTGGTGAGCGACAATATTTTTATTTACAAACCAGCTAAGTTCAACGACCCGGCTACTGTGATGGGACCGAAAGAGGTGTGCGAGAAATACGGTATAAAAACTCCGACACAACTTATTGATATTCTTGGTCTTTGGGGTGATGCAAGTGATAATATCCCGGGAATTCCTGGTGTTGGCGAGAAGACCGCATCGAAGTTTGTGCAGGAATACGGTTCACTTGAAGGTTTGCTTGAACATACCGACGATTTGAAAGGCAAGATGAAGGAGAACGTCATCAATTTTGCCGATCAAGGAAGGATGTCAAAGATGCTGGCAACTATTAACACAGAGGCGCCAGTGGAATTTAATGCTGAGGAATTGAAGGTGAAACAGCCGAATTTGCCAGCACTGCTTAAGATTTTTGAGGAGCTGGAGTTTAGGACGATGACGAAGAGGATAGTTTCTGATTATAAGGCCTATGAGTCCAAAGAGACCGATAGGATCTATAAGAAGGAGCCGGAAACTAAGTTAGAAACAAAAAAAGTTTCAGCACCAAAAGAAGCTGCACCAAAGGAGCTGGATTTGTTTTCGGAGCTCTCAGAGAGCGCAGAGAACTCTGAGTACTCGCTGTTCTCTTCAAAGGATTCCGTTTCATCAGTGCAGCACGATTATAAAACAGTTTCAACAGATAAGGAGCTTGATGATTTGCTGAAAAAGCTTGAAAAAGCTGAGGTTTACGCGGTTGATATCACTGCAAACTTGATTTCGTTTACGTTGAAAGCTCACGAGGCGTATTCCTGTCATTTCGAGCGAAACGAAACTAAGTGGAGTGAAGTCGAGAAATCCTCTTTTGACGGAAACAATCAAATGATTTCGGGAAACAAGGATTTCTCCATTCCGCTTCGCTCCAGTCGAAATGACGGGTTACAGTTTTTTGCCAAAGTTTTTAATAATCTTTCAAAAACCATCATCGGTCACAACCTGAAATCAGTCATTTCTATTCTCCGTCACAATGGTATTGAGCTGAAAAACAAGCTCTTCGACACCATGATTGCGCATTATCTCATTGAGCCGGAGCAGCGTCACACTATGGATTATCTCGCGGATGTGTATTTGAACTATACCGTCACAAAGAATTCTGCGGAGAATGCCGACATTGCTTATCAGCTTTATGAAAAATTCAAACCGGTTCTTGTTGAAAATCAGTTGGATAAGCTGTTTAACGAGATCGAGATGCCGCTTGTGCCAGTGCTTGCAACCATGGAAGCTAACGGTGTGAAAATCGATAGCGATAACCTCAAACAGATCAGCGAACAGCAGGCATTGGAGATAAAAGGTATTGAAAATCAGATATTTGAAGCGGCTGGAACTGAGTTTAACATCGCTTCTCCAAAGCAACTTGGTGAGGTTTTGTTTGACAAGATGGGGATAAAAGCACCTGCGAAGAAGACCAAAACAGGTCAGTATCCGACTGGCGAGGAAGTTTTGATGAAGATTATCGACAAGCATCCGATAATTCAGCAAATTCTTGATTATCGCGGACTTACAAAGTTGAAATCGACTTATGTGGATGCGTTGCCGGCTTTGATTAGCAAAGAAGACGGATTGGTGCATACCTCTTATAATCAGGCAGTTACAGCGACGGGAAGGTTGAGCTCAACGAATCCAAATTTGCAGAATATTCCGGTAAGAACTGATAAAGGTCGTGAGATTAGAAAAGCTTTTGTTCCACGTGACAAAAACCACATACTTTTGGCAGCTGATTATTCGCAAATCGAGCTTCGAATCATAACTCATCTGAGCGGCGACCCGGCTATGAGCGAGGCTTTCCGTGAGGGTTTGGACATCCACGCAGCAACGGCGGCTCGTGTTTACAAAGTGCCGATTGACCAAGTCACGAAAGACATGCGTCGTCATGCAAAAGCGGTGAATTTCGGTATTATCTATGGAATGTCTGCCTTCGGATTGGCTGAAAGACTGGGCATTTCACGCTCAGAAGCGGCTTCGATTATTGAAAATTATTTCAAGGAATACGTTGGTATTCAACAATATATCAAAAACAACATCGAATTCGCGCGCCAACATGGATATGTGGAGACTATGCTCGGACGTCGCCGTTACTTGCGCGATATCAACGCTCATAACAGTGTTGTTCGCAACTTTGCTGAGCGCAACGCGGTGAACGCCCCTATCCAAGGAAGCTCAGCGGACATGATTAAAATTGCAATGTCAAATATTTATAAAGCAATGAACGACAAGCAGTTGCAATCGAAAATGATACTTCAGGTGCACGATGAACTTGTTTTTGATGCGGTAAAAGATGAATTAGATGTTTTAAAAGAAATAGTAAATGATAAAATGGTTAATGCGTTACCGCTGAACATCCCGGTGGTTGTGGAGTTGAACACTGGAGAGAATTGGCTGGAAGCGCATTAACAGAATCGTAAAAATCAAAATTTATGGCTGAACACAATGATTTAGGAAAATTAGGCGAGCAGCTGGCTCGCGACTTTCTGATTGCCAAGGGTTATCAGATTTTGGAACAGAATTGGAGCTGCGGTCACAAGGAGATTGACATTATTGCGATGGATGGCAAGGAACTTGTGATTGTGGAAGTGAAAACACGTCGGGTGCAGTGTCTCGTTGATCCTGAAGAGACTGTCGACAAACTAAAGCAGCGTTTTTTGATTTGGGCTGCGGAGTCGTATGTTGAGCGCAACAACCTTGATGTTGACGTACGTTTCGACATTGTGGCTATCGTGGTTGATAAAAATAACGAACATCGGATAGACCACATTGAAAATGCGTTCTACCCGATGTTAAGTCGTCGCAGATAATCAGTGATTATCCAACGTTACAGCCTGGTGCTACCATCTAACTCGGAGTGACCACGACCAAACGGCCGTCTTTGTCCTCCGCCGAGAGTATCATACCCTGACTTTCAACGCCTTTGAGCTTGCGCGGCTCGAAGTTGGCGATGAAGCAGACCTGTTTTCCGACAAGAACTTGCGGATCAGGGTAATATTTGGCGATACCGCTCACGATGGTGCGTTTCTCCATGCCGTCGTCAATGAGGAACTGCAGCAGTTTGTCGGCTTTCGGCACTTTTGTGCATTCCAAAACTGTACCCACGCGGATGTCAACCTTCATGAAGTCGTCGAAACTCACGTTCGGCTTGACATCGTTAGGTTTCCATGCGTTGAGCTCGTTCTGTTTCTTGGTGTCTTCCAGCTTCTTGATCTGTGCTTCAACCACGCTGTCTTCAATCTTTTCGAACAGCAACTCCGGCTGACCGATAACGTGACCTGCGTTGAGCAAAATTGTAGCATCTGCCTGGTTCCAGCTTGTCACCTCAAGACCAATCATCTTCTGGAGTTTCTTTGCGCTGAATGGCAGGAACGGCTCGCTCAAAATAGCAAGTTTTGCTACTATTTGCAACGAAAGCGCCATCACAGTCTTGGTGCGCTCAGGATCTGTCTTGAACTGCTTCCAAGGCTCGTTTTCGGTGAGATAACGGTTGCCTAAACGTGCGAGGTTCATCAGTTCGCTCACACCTTCACGGAACTTGTAGTTTTCGATGAGTTTGCCAATCTTTTCAGGATATTGGTTCATCTCAGCGATGACTTCATTGTCGCGATCGGTAAGGTTTTCCAATGCCGGAACTGCACCTTCGTAATATTTGTGCGTCAAAACCAAGATACGGTTGACGAAGTTTCCGAAGATGGCTAACAACTCGTTATTGTTTCTGTCCTGATAGTCCTTCCAAGTAAAGTTGTTATCCTTTGTTTCAGGTGCGTTTGCTGTCAGCACATAGCGCAAGATGTCTTGTTTTCCTGGGAATTCCTGCAGATATTCATGCAACCAAACAGCCCAGTTACGCGAGGTCGAAATCTTGTCGTTTTCGAGATTCAGGAACTCGTTGGCCGGCACGTTTTCAGGCACGATGAATCCGTCGCCGTAGGCTTTGAGCATGCATGGGAATATGATGCAGTGGAACACGATGTTATCTTTTCCGATGAAATGCACCATTTTTGTATCTTCCGACTTCCACCATTTCTCCCAGTTGTCGCCGCGTTTCTCGCAGATTTCCTTGGTGTTTGAGATATATCCGATAGGAGCGTCGAACCAAACGTAGAGCACTTTGCCTTCGGCACCTTCAACAGGCACCGGCACGCCCCAGTCTAGGTCGCGGGTGACGGCACGAGGCTGCAATCCGCCATCGAGCCAACTCTTCATCTGACCGTAAACGTTGGTTTTCCACTCTTTATGACCTTCAAGAATCCACTGGCGGAGCCATGTCTCGTACTGTTCAAGAGGC
>JAFYNO010000088.1 GCA_017549705.1 Bacteroidales bacterium
TCAACGATCTGACGGAGAGGTTCCTCCAAAGCGCGTTTGATGATGCAGATACCTGTTGTCTCATCGTCGTTGTCGCCTTTCATCTTTTCCAAAGCCTTGATAGCACGGATGAATCCGACGCCACCACCAGGGATGATACCTTCTTCGATAGCTGCACGTGTTGCGTTCAAAGCATCTTCAACACGGTCTTTCTTTTCTTTCATCTCGACTTCTGATGCTGCACCAACGTGGATGACTGCTACGCCACCAGCGATTTTTGCCAGTCTCTCCTGGAGTTTCTCACGATCATAGTCAGATGTTGTGGTAGCAATCTGTGATCTGATCTGTGCTGCACGGCCCTGGATAGCTTCTTTGTCACCCTGACCGTTGACGATGGTTGTGTTGTCTTTTGTGACAGTGATCTTGTCGCATGAGCCGAGTTCTGCCAATGTGGCATCTTCAAGACGGTAGCCTTTTTCCTCGCTGATGACGGTGCCGCCTGTGAGGATAGCGATGTCTTCAAGCATCTCTTTACGTCTGTCACCGAAGCCAGGAGCCTTAACAGCCACGACCTTCAATGAGCCACGTAATCTGTTGACAACCAATGTTGCGAGAGCTTCGCTGTCGATATCTTCAGCGATGATCAACAATGCACGACCTGTCTGTAATGTCTTCTCCAAAACTGGGAGGAGGTCTTTCATTACGCTGACTTTCTTGTCATAGATGAGGATGTATGGGTTGTCGTAGACAGCTTCCATCTTCTCTGTGTCGGTGACGAAATATGGT
This sequence comes from Bacteroidales bacterium, assembly GCA_017549705.1. GTDB lineage: Bacteria > Bacteroidota > Bacteroidia > Bacteroidales > F082 > Limimorpha. Next base: position 766 of record JAFYNO010000088.1, read on the forward strand.
GAGATGTAACCGCGGTCGAACTGCATACCTTCAACGACATCGACGTATGTCTCGATACCTTTTGAGTCTTCCACTGTGATGACGCCTTCTTTCTTCACTTTGCCCATTGCCTCAGCGATGAGTGAGCCGATTGTTGAGTCGTTGTTAGCAGAAATTGTAGCAACTTGACGTATCTTTTCGTTGTTGTCGCCAACGATTTCTGACTGAGCTTTCAATGACTCGACAACTTTAGCAACTGCCTTGTCGATACCGCGTTTCAAATCCATAGGGTTTGCGCCAGCGATGACGTTTTTCAAGCCTGTTGCCACGATTGACTGTGCCAACACTGTAGCTGTGGTGGTGCCATCGCCTGCGAGGTCGTTGGTCTTTGAAGCGACTTCCTTCACGAGCTGAGCGCCCATGTTTTCAATCGGGTCGGCGAGTTCGATCTCTTTTGCCACTGTCACGCCGTCCTTTGTGATATGAGGAGCGCCGTATGATTTCTCGATAATGACGTTACGACCTTTAGGTCCAAGGGTCACTTTCACTGCGTTTGCCAATGCATCGACGCCTTTTTTCAGGCCGTCGCGTGCATCAAGATTGAACATTATATCTTTTGCCATGACTTTGATTTTTAATTATTTACAAATTTAGATGATTGCTATAATATCGTTTTCACGCATGATCATATAGTCTTTTCCGTCGAGGTGGAACTCGGTGCCAGCATATTTACCATAGATGACTGTGTCGCCGACCTTCACTGTGACAGGGTTGTCTTTTGTGCCAGGACCGACAGCCACTACTGTGCCTTGCTGAGGTTTTTCTTTAGCTGTGTCAGGGATGATGATTCCACTTGCTGTTTTCTGTTCTGCGACAGCCGGCTCAATGACGACGCGGTCTGCCAATGGTTTGATATTCAGTTTTGCCATGATATTATATTTTTAATTGTTATTTTCTTGTGCCTTTTTTCAATCAAAAACTATTCCAAAAGAGTTTTGACTGCCAAAAACAAAAAAAATGTCAGAACGAGTGACATTCTGACATTTTTTTGTCTTGCTTATCGAATTACTCTGCTGCTTCAGCGTCAGCTGCTGGAGCGACAGGAGTTGTCATTGTGTTCTCGATTTGGCTGCGCATCTTGGTGTCAGCGCTACCAGCACCCTGCACGCCACCTTTAGGGATTGAAAGGCTTGAAGCGAGGCAGAACACCACCAAAAGAACAGCAAGTGTCCAAGTTGTCTTCTCCAAGAAGTCGGTGGTCTTACGAACGCCAAGAATCTGGTTGTGTGACGAGAAGTTTGATGCCAAACCGCCACCTTTTGAATTCTGAACTAATACAACCAACATCATCAAGAAGCTGACGATAAGGATTAATACTGAAATTGTTACGTACATCGCCTTAAATATTAATTGTTTAACTTATTTTTTAACGCATTTATTCGAGCCGCAAAGATAATACTTTTTTCTGGATATTTTAATTTTAATTTTTCATAAATTGAAATTGCCTTCTCAAAATATCCTTGTCTTTCGTAAATCGTTGCTAATGTTTCACTTACAATATTTTCTTGGTCAATAACTGACTCTTGGGCGGCAGAAATCGGGTTGAAAAATTCTTGTTTCGGACGCGAGATGGAAGGGTTTTCTGCAATGAATTTGTCGATAATCTCGGCTTTCGATAGCTTTTTATCTGTCTTTTTCGGAGTCTTTTTCTTTTCTTCCAGCTCTGCGATCTTGCTGTCGATGATGGCCATCAACTCGTCGAGGTTTTTCTTCTTTTCCTCGAGAAGCGCCACCTCTCTGTCGATTTCTTCTTCGTTGTCAACATATTCATCAGGCAGCTCGGTGCACAGTTTGCGTAACACGTTTCTGTCAGGCGTCATCGCTGCAGCTAACTGTAGCTGTTGCTGGGCTTTCTCGTGACCGACACGTCGCATGCCGACAGCCAAAAGCACCTGCGCGGCTGTGAAGTATGGAAACTCCTTCACCAGCTCTTCGAGCTCGATAACATCTTGGGCGTCAATGGCTTCAGGATGCGCTAACAACCGTGTCAACTTGCTCTTGTTCACTGTCTACCAATTAACCACTGCCTTGTTAAAAATATCCTCGCACAGTTTATTGCAAATCGTCTCCACCAACTCGTTCTGAACAGTGTTCAGATCTGTCGTGCTGGGGTAGTCTTCATATTGCGAAAACTTCTGCTCGAAGTTTTTTGATTCATCGAATCTGTTGTAAAACCTGACGTTCACGGTGATGGTGAGTCGGTTCAACGCTGCCACCTGCTCGCCAGTGATGGCTGTAGGTGCAGTCTTATAGTCAACAATCTCACCTTCGATGGCGAGGTCGCCGTTGTCAGCCACACCTTCAAGTGTCGTCTGGTTCATGAAATAGTCACGCAAGGTGTTGGTGATCTGGTCGCTGAGCAATGGGTTGACCAGGTTGGCGTTGTTCGGAAAATGCTGCACTGACACGGTCTTCGCCTCCGCCGGGATGCTCGCTCCTGTGAACGAATAAATTCCGCAACCCGTCAGCACGAAAGCCGCTATTAATATTAATAAGGTGTTGATTTTCTTCAGCATTACATTTGAATATTATATTCTTTAATCTTTCTGTACAACGTCCTTTCGCTGATTCCAAGCTCTTTGGCAGCCTCTTTTCTCTTGCCGTTATATTTCTTTAACGCCTTGATAATCACCTCGTTTTCTTTGTCTATCAACGAGAGGTTGTCGTTAGCTGACTTCTCTTGCAGATATTCTACCTCGGCATCCTGTGTGTTGTCGTAATCGATGACGGTGGTCGCCTTGATAGGGGTGATGTGCTGCTGAGCCAGAGGTGTTGCTGCCGGAATCTGCCCAGATGTCAGCTCGTCGACGGTCTTACGCAGCTCAGTGATGTCCTTACGCATATCGAACAATACCTTGTAAAGGATGTCGCGCTCTGATATGCCGTCGTTCTTGCTCTCATCTTTGAAGATAGTCGGCAATGCAGTCTGCGCCGGCAGATAGTTTCTCAAGATCTCAGGAGTGATAACTCTTTCAGTCTCAATGATAGATATCTGCTCGGTGACGTTTTTCAGCTGTCTGATATTGCCGTCCCAACGATAGCTCTCGAGCATCGAGAGTGCCTCTTGTGTGAGCTGCACTGCCGGAATTCTGTATTTCTCAGCTACATCTGACGCGAACTTTCTGAACAACATTTTGATGTCGTCTTTTCTCTCGCGTAATGCCGGGATGTGAATCGGGACGGTGTTCAAACGATAGTAGAGGTCTTCACGAAAACGCCCTTTCTCGATGGCTGTCGGGATGTCGACATTGGTCGCCGCCACCACACGCACATTGGTCTTCTGAATCTTCGATGAGCCGACTTTGATGAACTCACCGTTTTCCAAGACTCTCAAAAGACGTGCTTGTGTTGCCAAAGGCAGCTCCGCCACTTCGTCAAGGAACAATGTTCCGCCGTCAGCGACCTCAAAATATCCTTTTCGAGTGTCGTAAGCTCCTGTGAATGAGCCTTTTTCGTGACCGAAAAGCTCCGAGTCAATAGTGCCTTCGGGTATTGCTCCGCAGTTGATGGCGAAGTAAGGACCGTGTTTACGGGCGCTATTCTGATGTATGATCTGCGGGAAGACGTCCTTACCGGTACCGCTTTCTCCGTTGATAAACACGGTGAGATCAGTAGCGGCCACCTGCACCGCCACCTCGATGGCACGGTTCAAGTTAGGGTCGTTGCCGATGATGCCGAAACGCTGTTTTATGGCTTGGATGTCAATCATCTCAAGGTTGCGTTAAGTTGTTGCTCAATGGCCTGCTGGATTCTTGCCATGGTCTTCTCAATGACCTTGTCGGTCAACGTCTTCTGCTTATCTTGCAAGGTGAAGCTGACAGCGTATTGTTTCTTACCTGCCGGAATCTTGTCGCCTTCGTAGATGTCGAACAGGTTGACAGAAGTCAAGATATTACGCTCTGTTGCGAATGCAAGAGCTTTTATCTGCTCGAATGTCACGTTCTTATCCAAGATGAAGGCAAGGTCGCGGCGCACGCTCGGGAACTTCGGCAAGGCCTCGAAACTGATGGTCTTCAAACCTTTTACAATATTGAGAATAGCATCCCAATCGAAGGTGGCATGGAACACTTCTTTCTTCACATCGAACATCTTCAAAGTCTTGGCGTTGATCTTTCCAAGAGTGACTAACTTCTTGTTATTCAACGAATAAACGATAGAATAGTCGTAGTGCGACTCTGTTCCTTCTGACATCTCGAGGCTCTCAGCCTTGATGCCGAGCTTATGCATGATGCCGAGCACATATTTCTTCAAATCGTAGAAATTGAGGCTCTGTGGCTTGTCGTTCCACGATTCATCTTTGTCGTTACCAGTGATAAGCAGGTCGAGGCGATAGTTCTCAGTGTATGGGTTGAGCGGCTTCTCTTCCGTAGCTTTGTTTTCAGCGGTGTAGAGATATGTGTTTCCGAACTCGAAGAATTTCATGTCGAAACTCTTGAAGCTCTGGTTGCGAGCGATGCTCTCGAGACCACCGAACATCAATGTCTGGCGCATCACATCGAGGTCGCTGCTCAATGGGTTCATAATCTTCACGTTTTTCGCCTCGTCGAAGCTGTCAAGTTCACGGGTATATGCCGATTTCGTGAGCGAGTTGTTCATGATCTCGTAGAAACCGTTGGAAGCCAGCATGATAGAGATCTCTTGCTGGATCTTTTCCTTGTCAGGCTTGACGTTGACGTTAAGGCTGGCGTTGACTTTTGTCGGAATGGCGATGTTGTCGTAACCGTAGATGCGGAGGATTTCCTCGACGAGGTCGGCCGGACGGTAAACATCGACTTTGCATGTCGGCACGTCGACGGTGACGTAAGCGTCGGTGAGCTCAACCACTTGACAGTCAAGGTCTTTGAGAATATTGACAGCTACGTCTTTTTCAATATTTTGACCTGCGATCTTGTTGAGATAATCGAACTTCAGCTGCACGCGGATAGGGGTGAAGTCGCCGTTCACCACGTCTTTCACTTCTGAAGAAACAGTGCCGCCTGCCAGTTCTTTCACCAGCAATGCTGCGCGTTTCAATGCGTAGATAGTGATGTTAGGGTCGCAGCCACGTTCATATCTGAATGAAGCATCAGTCTGAAGGCCGTGGAAACGTGCGGTCTTACGGATTGAAGTCGGGTTGAAGTAGGCGCTCTCGATGAATACGTTCTTCGTCTCTTCGGTCACGCCCGACTCGATGCCACCGAACACGCCAGCTATGCACATTGGCTCTTCGGCGTTGCAAATCATGAGGTTAGTGTCGCTGAGCTTACGCTCGACGCCATCCAAGGTGATGAACGGAGTGCCTTTCTTTAAACACTTGACGATTACCTTCTTACCTTTGATTTTATCTGCATCGAAGATATGCATTGGCTGTCCGACTTCCATCAAGACGTAGTTGGAGATGTCGACGATGTTGTTGATTGAGCGGATTCCTACCGCTTCGAGGCGGTTTTTGAGCCATGCCGGTGAAGGACCTACCTTCACGCCGCTGACGGTGACGCCAGAGTAGCGAGGGCAGGCTTTGGTGTCTTCCACGATGACTTCGATGTTGTTGTTGGTGTTTTCCACCTTGAAAGCGTCCACTGAAGGGCGCTCGATCTTATATTGACGTGTGTTGTTTTTATGGTTCAAGGCAGCCACGATGTCGCGGTCGCATCCGATGTGCGATGTGGCATCCGAGCGGTTGGCGGTGAGGCCTATCTCGTATGTAAAGTCTTCTTCCACAGGGAAATAGAACGATGCCGGCTTGCCCACCTCGTAGTTGTCTGGCAGCACCATAATGCCTTCGTGTGAAGTGCCGAGTTGGAGCTCGTCTTCGGCGCAAATCATGCCTTCCGACACCTCGCCGCGGATCTTGCCTTTCTTGATGGTGAAGCTTTCGTCGCCGCTCCACAGCTCGCAACCTATTGTTGCCACGAGGACTTTCTGTCCGGCTGCCACGTTAGGAGCGCCGCACACTATATGCAGAGGCTCAGCTTCGCCCACGTCGACGGTGGTGATATGAAGATGGTCGGAGTTCGGGTGGTCGATGCATGTCAAAACTTTTCCGACAACGACGCCTTTCAAGCCGCCTTTCACCGACTCATAACGTGTCATGTCTTCAACTTCGAGACCTGTTCCGGTCAATGTTTTTCCCAATTCTTCAGCCGGTAAATCGCACTGAATGTACTGCTTAAGCCA
>JAFYNO010000089.1 GCA_017549705.1 Bacteroidales bacterium
CGACAAAAACGCGCGCACCGAGTAGTGGACGTAGCCTTTTTTCTCCACGAGATATTCAACAATTGTGCCCTTTCCAGCACCCAAAGTTCCAGTAATTCCTATAATATTCATAGTTTTTAATTATTTTTTTCATTTTTAATATCGTGAATCCACTTTTCGATTTTCACAGGATTATAATCCCGCATTTTCTCGAACAATTCCTTCGGATCGTCAGTAACGATAATGTTTTTATTGTGATCTCCACGGACGAAACCGTCACGCACTCCCCTATCAATCCACTTCACCAAATCGTCATAATAACCCAATGTGTTATACAGCGCAATTGGCTTCTCCATCAGTCTAAGTTGGTCAGCGACAACCACTTCCGAGAACTCGTCGAGGGTGCCGAAGCCGCCAGGCATCGCGATAAAAGCATCCGATTCACGCATCAAGATATCTTTACGCTCAGCCATGGTCTTTGTCGGGATCATCTTTGTGATTTTTTCGTGCCCAATCTCGTGAGCCAGCAGAAAATCAGGCATAACGCCGACGACTTCGCAGCCACGTTCGAGCATTCGGTTGGCAATCACGTTCATCAAGCCGACGCTGCCTCCACCATAATATAATGTGCAGCCGTTGTCAGCGAGAACCTCACCGAGACGAGCCGCAGCTTCCTCGTAGCGCTTGTCGAAACCCATGCTGCTTCCGCAAAAAACACAAATGTTTTTCATTGTCAATTTTTTGCAAAAGTACAAATTTTTTCAAAAATGTCAATACCTGTTTTCAGAATTTCATCTTCAAACACATATTCAGGGTTATGCAGCGGCAGATGTTCCTCTCCGCATCCTAATCCGAACAGGCAAATCGGGCACACATCGGCGAAGCGACCGAAGTCCTCCGACCAGCGGAATGGCTCATCAAGATATTGATAATCAAGATTTAAAGATTTGGCTGCATTTTCAACTATTGCAATAGCTTCGTCGTTGCTCATAGTTGCTGAAAACGCCTCGTGGATGCTGCTTCCGAACTCAAAACTCTGCTTCTCGGCGACCATTGCGCAAAGCTGGACCACGTCAGCCGTGAGATGTTGCAGTTTCTCGTTGTCGTACGAGCGCAAAGTGAGCCAAATCTCGGCATGAGCCGGTGCCACGCCGAAGGTCTCCTCTCCCAACACGGCATGCGTCATTGTCATCATCGTGAGAGGTTTTTCATCGCGCAACATCTCGGCTTTCTTGCCGAAAATGTCAATCAATGCTGACAAAACGTGCTGTGGGCTATGACCCGTCTCAGGCTGTGAGGCGTGCGCCGTAACACCGTCGAAAATCAGTTTCAAACCCAGCGAACCTGCGGCAAAACAGCCTTTTCGCAACAAAATCTTGTTTTTCGCGTATCCCGGGATGTTATGCAACGCAAATGCCATATCTGGTTTTATCTGCTCAAACTGTGGATCGGCGATGACGGCCTTGGCACCTTGCCCGGTTTCTTCAGCAGGCTGGAAAAGCAGCACAATTTCTCCGTTTTCGGGACGTTTTTCGCTCAATCTCTGTGCCAAACCAGCCAAAATCGAAGCATGTCCGTCGTGACCGCAGCGATGCGAGCAGTGACGGTCGCCTTCAGGGATGTTCAGCGCATCGATGTCGCCTCTCACCAGAACTCGTTTTCCGGGCTTCTTCCCCTTGAAAACCACAGCGATACCGTTACCTCCGATATTACGGATGTGCAAATCAGGATTCAGTTTTTCCAAAAACTCGTTCAAAATGGCGTTAGTCTTCACCTCCTTGCCCGAAAACTCAGCGTTTTCATGAAGGACGTGACGCAGCTCTATTATGTTTTGCATAATTCAAAATTTATTCCGCAAAATTAATATTAATTTTGTATCTTTGCACGTTTGATATTAGAATAAAATGAACGTACTATATCCACTGAAATTTCAGCCTATCTACCTCGAGAAAATCTGGGGCGGACAGAATGTTAAGACATTGCTGCACAAGGACTTCGGCAAGATGATGAACTGTGGCGAGATGTGGCTGCTGTCGGGCGTTGATGGTCAGAACAGCGTGGTGTGCAACGGTAATTTTGAGGGCGACGAGCTTAACGACCTTGTGGAAACCTTTATGGGCGACCTCGTGGGCGACAATGTTTTCGACAAATACGGCGAGACTTTTCCACTTTTGATAAAGATTATCGACCCACTGACATGGCTCTCGGTGCAGGTGCATCCTGACGATGAGATTGCACAGAAAATAGGACTCGAAAACGGCAAGACCGAGATGTGGTATGTGATGCACGCCGAGAAAGACGCCGAACTCGTGTCAGGTTTCAACCGCGAGGTGACTAAAGCCGAGGTGGAGAAGCTGATATACGAAAAGAAAATTTCGGAAGTGCTTAACTACGAACAGGTTCACGATGGCGACGTGTTTTTCATCCCTGCCAAGAGAATTCACGCTTTAGGTCCGGGTTGCATGGTGGCTGAGATTCAGCAGACCAGCGACACCACCTATCGTGTTTACGACTGGGATCGCCTCGACCAGCATGGAATGTACCGCGAGCTGCATATCCCGCAGTCGCTGTTCACTTTGAACTACAAGCACGAGGATAACTACCGCACCGAATACGACCGCGATAAGAAAGAC
>JAFYNO010000090.1 GCA_017549705.1 Bacteroidales bacterium
ACATTCTCGACGGTCGCAAACTCAGCCGCACAAATCAAATCGCCTTCATTTTCGCGGTCAGGATCATCAACCACGATGATCATCTTACCTGCACGAAGGTCTTCCAAAGCTTCCTCAATAGTATTAAAATCTTTGTTCATTTATGTTAAAAATTATTATCTTTCAATAAGTTAAGCAGTTTTTCGTCATGTTGGGCAGTGATATTACCCACAAATTTTTCGATATATTTTCCAACGATATCGTTCTCCAGATTCACAGTATCGCCAATCTTTTTCTTGGTCAAAGTGGTCTCGTCTTGAGTGTGTTGGATAATCGAAACACCGAAGTCAAAACACGTTACATCAGTGACTGTCAATGAGATACCATCGATAGTGATGGAGCCTTTTTCAACGATATAACGTAAAATCTCAGGTCTAGTTTCGATTCTGATTCTGACAGCCTTATCGTCTTTTGTCATTTTTGAGATTTCGCCGATGCCGTCGATATGTCCCGAGACGATATGTCCACCGAAGCGTCCGTTAGCAGGCATTGCGCGTTCGCAATTCACCAAATCATTGATTCTCAAATCTTTGAAATTAGTGCGGTTCATTGTTTCAGGCATCACGTCGGCAGTGTAAGAACTATCGTCGAAGGTTGTAACAGTCAAGCAGACGCCGTTTGTGCAAATGCTGTCTCCGATATGGATGTCGTCTAAAATCTTCTTCACCGCAACAGTCAACTTGATGCTGTTTGCATGACGAGCTATCGCCTTCACCTTACCGATTTCTTCAATTATTCCCGTGAACATATCTTTCCTTTAATTAAAATATCTCCGTTAATATTTTGAATATCAATGTTTTGCAATTGAATTGCATTGCTCATTTTTTCGATTCCATTACCGGAAACCGGTGTCTTTGCACCTTCTCCACCAATGATTTTCGGTGCGATAAACGCCCAAACTTCGTCGACGCAACCCGCCTCAAGGAAAGCGGCATTCAAAGTACCGCCACCTTCCAATAATAATGAGTCGATGCCCATAGCGCCTAATTTGGACATCAAATCGTTAATATTAACGTGATTCTTATTTGATTGACATTCAATGATTTCGACACCTAATGATTCGAGTGTTCGCATTTTCTTCGTCATTTCGACTGAAGCGGAGCGGAACGGAGAAATCTCATTCAATTGCTGGAGATTTTTTTGCCTTTGGCAAAAGCTCTCGCTTCGCTCGGGTCTCGACTCCCTACGGTCGCTCGAAATGACGGTATTAGCAACAATTGTTCTGTATTCTTTAGCCGTCTTAACCAATTGACTATCAATCGGCATCCTCAATTTTGAATCAACCACAATTCTTATCGGCTGATGCGGATTTCCTTCTAATCTGACATTCAGCATCGGGTCGTCGGCCAAAACAGTGCCGATTCCTACGATAACTGCTGCCATTTCGCTTCTGAGCTCATGAACCAACTTGCGGGACTGCTCGTTTGTCACCCATCGCGAATCGCCAGTAAATGCTGCTATTTTGCCGTCAAGGGTCATTGCGGTCTTCATGATGACGTATGGATGCTTGGTGGTGATGTATTTCAAGAACACCTTGTTCAATTCGCGAATCTCATCTTCACAAAGTCCGACTTCCACCTCAATGCCGGCGTCTTGCAATATTTTGACGCCCTTTCCCGCCACCAATGGATTCGGATCGAGGATGCCCACGAAGACTTTTTTGATACCTTTTTCAATGATTATTTCGGTGCAAGGAGGCGTTTTACCATAGTGGCAACAAGGTTCAAGTGTTACGTAAAGTGATGCGCCTTTAGTTTCTGATTGACAGCGTAATAGAGCATTACGTTCAGCATGATATTCACCGTATTTTTCGTGATATCCTTCGGCAATTATCTCACCGTTATTCACAACCACACAACCTACCAGAGGATTCGGATGGACGTATCCTCCGCCCTTCTTGGCAAGCTCGATGGCGCGCCTCATAAACTCGATGTCTTTTTCGCAATATGACATAAAAAAAGCCCTAAATAAACATCAGGGCAGCATATTTTGAAAAATTAAACAAACTAAACTTCTCTCATCCGGACTGTCACCGTCGGTTTCGGAATTTCACCGAATCAGTTCCCCTTGGGGAAGTCGCGGACTGTCACCGCCGGAAAGGAATTTCACCTTGCCCTGAAGTTTTCGACTGCAAAAATACACAAATTTTTAATTGTGTGCTATATTTTATTGCATTTTTTTAACAAAACAAAGTCAAGGGTGACCATTGCAGCCATCGCCTCAACTATCGGAATCACTCGTGGAACCACGCAAACATCATGTCGGCCTTGTATCTCCAAAGTAACCGCATTTCCATGAATATCAACGGTTTGCTGCGGTAACATCACCGACGGAATCGGCTTGAAAGCGACTCTGAAAACGATATCTTCACCATTTGTAATGCCACCTTGAACGCCGCCCGAGTGATTGGTCTTTGTGCGGATCCGTTCGCCGTCAAAGGTAAATTCATCATTACATTCGCTGCCTCTCATACGGGCGGCGTTGAATCCTTCACCTATCTCGAAGCCTTTTGCCGCATTGATTGTCATCATGGCGTATGCCAATATCGCATGAAATTTCATAAATGCGGGCTCTCCGAGGCCCACAGGAGCGTTTTTTATGGTTCCTTGGATAATTGCACCCACCGTATCTTTTTCTCTCGCCTCGCCCATCTCAATCACTTCAGACGAGATTTCAATGCCTTGTGTCGCAAGAATCTGTTTCGCAATAGCACCTGCAACCACACATGGCAGCAGCGTTCTCGCAGAACCTCTGCCGCCTCCGGCATAGTCTCTGATTCCATATTTCATCTGATAGGTGAAATCGGCGTGCGAAGGACGGAAAACATCCTTAATATTCTCATAATCAGAGGTTTTCGCGTCTTTGTTACTAATCAAAAATGCTATTGGAGCTCCGGTTGTCTTTCCTTCGAATAATCCCGAAAGATACTCAACTTCATCAGGTTCTTTTCTGGCCGACATAGTAGCATTTTGTCCTGGTTTTCTACGTGATAACTCTTTCTCAATCAGAGCTTTATCCAATAAAATACCAGCGGGACAGCCGTCGATTACTCCGCCGATAGCTGCCCCGTGTGACTCACCAAATGTAGTCAAGCAAAATGCCGTTCCAAATGTATTGGAATTCAATTATTGTTCGTTTAAAATCTTAATCTTTGCCTCGAGAACCTTCACATCGTTCTTGATCTTGGCTATTTTCTTCTCATATTCAGCCTTCAGAATCTCTGACTGCTTGCTTCTTGCGAAGAATCCAATGTTGTTTTCCAACGTAACGATCTCATCACGCAACTTCTGAATCTTGTTCTGCAGGTTCATGCGCTCTCTTCTGACCTTGTCGCGTGAATCAGGATCTTCTTTCAAACCTGATATCATTGTGCGATACTCGTTGGTAGTCAACTCATTATCGTTGGCACGCATCTTGTCGAACATGCCGTCGATGAGGCTACGATATTCATTCTGAATAGCGTCTTTGACCTTCATCGGGACGTGACCGATTGCCATCCATTCTCTCTGGAATCCGCGGATTGCCTCCATATTCTCGTTGCGGTCTTTCTTGAGCTTGTAAGCTTTGATGCGCTCGATGAGTTCCTGTTTTGCCTTGAGGTTAGCGTCCTCTTCGCCTTTAATTCCTGAGAAATGCGAAGATTTATTGCCGAAGAAAGCGTCGCAGGCGCTGCGGAAACGTTTCCATATCTTATCTGAATGACGTTTCGGCACCGGACCGATGGTCTTCCATTCTTCCTGCAGTTTCTTGATACGGTCGGTGGTCTTCTTCCACTCTGTTGAATCGACAAGATTCTCAACTTCTACGCAGATTTGCAGCTTCTTGTTGTAGTTTTCCATCTGCTGCACCTTGAGCTTGCTGAAGAATTCCTTCTTTGCTTCGAAGAATGTGTTCATCGAGCCTTTGAAGCGGTTCCAAATCTCGTCGCTCTGTTTCTTTGCAACAGGTCCGATCTCTTTCCACATCTTGAACAAATCGTTGACGTCGTTCGACTTCTTCTGATATGCGTTTATGCTGTTAACCGGTTCATTTACAATCTCTTCCATCTTCACGCAGATAGCCTCTTTAGCATCGTAGTTGGCCTTTTGCTCCTCTTCGAGTTTGGCGTAATGCTCGCGGCGAATCTGGTTAACCTTGTCGGTTGTGTTCTTGAAACGCTCCCAGATTTCGTCTTTCTTATCCTGCGGAACAGGACCGATTTCCTTCCATTCGTCGTGATACTTCTGGAGAAGCTTGAATGCTTTTGTCAGTGATTTCTCAAGAAGCAAAAGTTCTGCCTTCTCGCAAAGCTCGATTTTAGCTTCGAGGTTCTTCTTAAGGTCAAGGTCACGTAACTCTCTGTTAATCTTAACTTTATCGTAAAATTTCTCAATGAGGAAATGATATGTGTTCCAAATATTTGAAACCTCATTTGCCGGCACCTGACCGATTTCTTTCCATCTGTCTTGCAGTGCACGGAAGTCGTCGTAAGTCTTTTTCAGAGTCTCTTCAGAATAGATCAAAGCCTTCAATTCCTCAATGATTCCAAGCTTTTTCTGAAGATTGTCGTTCTTCTGACGCTCGAGTTCTTCTTTATATTTTTCCTTATTTACCTTGTAGATTTCGAAAGCTGCTTTAAAACGCACCTCGAGCGGATCGTCCTTATGCTCGTAGCTTTCTTTATCGCCACCGTCAAGGATAAACTGTTCCATCTCACGGTCACGGTCTTCCTTATTGAGTCTCAAGAAGTTAGATTTGATCGCAACGACTTTGTCTTTAATCTTGGCAACGTCCTGATCTTGGACTGTTTCTTCAAGAAGTTCAACGAGTTGGAGTTTATTTAAGCCTGAAAAATCGAATTCTGATTCTTCTTCCTCCTCGTTTTCGTTGTCGTTTGCTAAATCCAACTCGGCATCCTGTGGAATTACCTCGTTTTGAGGGATTATTTCCTCTTCAGGAAGCTTTGTTTCTTCTTCATTTACATCAATTTTTACATTGATTTTAATTGAACCCGGCAAAATTGTCGGTTTGTTGAGTTTCTCAATTGTCTTGAGTTCGGTAGCGTTCATCTTTTGATAAATGTTTGATAATCAATAATTTAATTAAGTCGTTATCAGAATTTTGCTTTCACAAAACTCGATATTAGAGTAAAAATAGGCTGCAAAGATAATAATTTTCTCATGATTTTGAATTATTTTGAAAAAATTTTGTAAGTTTGTAACCTAAATTTTTGCGTATGCTTACTTTGGAAGAGATTAAGAAAACGATTGCGGAACTCATTGAAAATCTTGGAGAAAAAGTATTAGAGATAATTGTGATGCCGAGTTCAGGCTCGTCGAGGAGATATTTTAGGGTAAAAACCGACAAACGATATCTGATAGGAGCGTATAATATCAACATCGAGGAAAACGACGCTTTCTTCAGTTTTTCAAAGCATTTTCATGAATGCAGACTGCCTGTTCCCGAGATTTTGGCAATTTCTCCTTCCAAAGAGATTTACGTTCAGACCGATTTAGGTGATGTGACATTGTTCCATCATGTTGAAAATTGCTTAAAAAACGGCAGTTTTGACCAAAACACCATTGATTTATACAAAAAATCGCTCGACAAACTCGTTGATTTTCAGACAATTGGACACAAAGGACTGGATTATTCGAAGGCCTTCCCTACTCCGGCATTTGATGAAATGTCGATAATGGAAGATCTTAACTATTTCAAATACTGCTTTTTGAAAGAGCAGGAAGAGATTTCATTCAACGAGACAAGGTTAGACGCTGATTTTCAGCGACTTGCAAAATACATTTTGGAGGCTCCATCCGATTCCTTCATGTATCGAGATTTTCAATCGAGGAACATCATGATTGTCGATAATGAGCCGTATTTCATTGATTATCAAGGAGGAAGAAAAGGACCGCTACAGTATGATGTGGTGTCACTGCTATATCAGGTAAAAGCGAGGATCCCTGAGGAATTAAGGAAAGAATTGATTGATTATTATAAGATTAAGTTGCAGGAGATTTCTCCACTACGCTACGCTCCGGTCGAAATGACGAGTACCGAACGTCATTTCGAGCGACCGAAGGGAGTCGAGAAATCTCCGACAAACGAATTGGTCGAATCCTTCGACAAATATTTTCCAGCATTTGTATTATTGAGGCTGTTGCAGGTTCTTGGTGCATACGGCTTTAGAGGCTTGATACAGAAGAAGTTACATTTCATGCAGAGCATTCCATATGCTATCCGTGAGATCATGAAAGCGTGCGATAACTGGTCGTTACCTTTCGAGTTGCCCGAATTGCAAGCGGTTATCAAACAGTTTGGCGTTTTATTGATGAAGTACGAAAGCATTGAACCAGATAGACTTACAATCACAGTCAACAGCTTCTCATTCAAAAACGGCGGTGTACCGTACGATAAAAGTGGAAATGGCGGAGGTTTTGTTTTCGACTGCAGAGCTTTGCCGAATCCTGGACGTTATATGGAATTTAAGAAAAGCACAGGCGAAGATTTAGATGTTATTGAGTTTCTAGAAGACAAACCTGACGTACATTACTTCCTGCAAAACGTCCAGATGCTTGTATATCAGTCGATTGACAACTATTTGGAACGCGGATTCAAGAACCTTCAAATCAATTTCGGATGCACAGGCGGTCAGCATCGTTCGGTGTTTTTTGCGCAGAAAATCGGAGAACTTATTCATGAAAACTATCCGATGGTGAACGTTGAAATCAACCATTTGGCACAACA
>JAFYNO010000011.1 GCA_017549705.1 Bacteroidales bacterium
ATATGAATGGCATCAAACCTGATTTCTTTGTAAAGGTCAGCCACGAAAGATCTCCAATAGTTGAAATAAAATGGGAATTTCAAGACCCCGACACTTGTCTTATGTCTGAATTTTGAGATGTGTCTGCGATGTATCGTGCCATATGGCATTTGCTCTACCAATGGCTCGCCGTCCCATTGAAAACAGGCGATGTGCACCTCATGACCAGCCTCTGTCAGTGATCGCATCTCGTTTTCGACGCGAGGATGTGGTGGGAAAGGTTGGTCTAAAACTATCAGAATCTTCATCTCAGGTGATTTTACAATGCGTTGGCACCGCCCACAATCTCGATAATCTCGTTGGTGATGGCGCCTTGTCGGGCTTTGTTGTACGAAAGGTTGAGGTCTTTGAGCAGCTCAGCAGCGTTATCGGTAGCCTTGGTCATCGAGACCATGCGGGCGCCATGCTCGGAGGTGAAGCTGTCGAGCAAGATCTTGTAAACCTGCAGCTTTAACGAGTTAGGTATCAACGAGTTGAGAATCTCATCCTTTGATGGCTGGAAGATGTATTCAGTCTCATCAGCTGGATTAACCTCTTCCTCAACGGCGTTTTCACTTACAATAGGTAAGAACTGTTCTTTCACCAGAATCTGTGTGCCAGCGTTCTTGAACTGATTGTAAATGAAGATGATACGGTCGTATTTCTCTTCGACGAAGTCTTGCATCAGCTTTTCACCGAAAGCGACGGTGTTCTCGTAAGAGAGCTTGTCGAGGAGCTCGTTCTCGTTGCCTGCGACGCGGTATTTCCTGAAACGCAGCGTCTCTTCAATCTTTTTGCTTATGCAAAGAATGTCGACGTTGCCTTTCTCATATTGCACTTTAAAATCTTCATTCAGACACTTTATCGTCTCGCGTAACACGTTGACGTTGAACACTCCGCAAAGGCCTTTGTTGGATGCCACCGGAATCAGAAGTATCTTCTCGTCTTCGGGGTTTTCCTTATGAATCTTGGCATACACGCCTTCCGTCGAGGTCTGTAGCGACGTCGACAGATGTTGCATTATCTCCTGGAGTTTGGAAGCATACGGACGCAGCGCCACAATAGTCGATTGTGACTTGCGGAGCTTCGACGCCGACACCATCTTCATCGCCGAGGTGATCTGCATCGTCGAGTTTACCGAGTTGATTCGTGTCCTGACTTCCTTGAGATTTGCCATGATCGTTAGTCTTTCTTAATCATTCCGTTGATGATGTCTTCAGCGGCTTTGTTCAAAACGGCGCGTTCGTTGTCGCCGTAGTTGCCTGAGCGAAGAGCGTCCATAGTCGCTTTCTGGGTGCTGTTGAGCAGCGACAAGAAGCGTTTCTGGAACTCTGCCACCTGACTCGGCTGGATCTTTCTCAGGAGGTTGTTCACGCCGCAGTAGATGATTGCCACCTCTTCTTCGACGCGCAACGGCGACGACTGTGGCTGTATCAGGATCTGCACGTTACGACGGCCTTTGTCGAGCACCGCTTGTGTGGCAGCGTCGAGGTCAGAGCCGAACTTCGAGAACGCCTCAAGCTCACGGAACTGCGCCTGGTCGAGCTTCAAGGTTCCTGCCACCTTCTTCATGGACTTGATCTGCGCCTTGCCGCCGACACGCGACACCGAGATACCCACGTTGATAGCTGGACGGATACCTGCGTTGAAGAGGTTGGTTTCCAAGAAGATCTGTCCGTCGGTAATGGAGATCACGTTGGTTGGGATGTATGCCGACACGTCGCCAGCCTGCGTCTCGATGATTGGCAATGCTGTCAATGAGCCGCCGCCTTTCACCTTGTCTTTCAGACTTGCCGGGAGGTCGTTCATCTTAGCTGCGATCTCGTCGTTGTTGATGATTTTTGCAGCTCTCTCGAGGAGACGTGAATGCAGATAGAACACGTCGCCAGGATATGCTTCACGTCCTGGTGGACGACGGAGTAGCAACGAGACCTCGCGGTATGCTACGGCTTGTTTCGAGAGGTCGTCGTAGATGATGAGCGCCGCGCGACCAGTGTCGCGGAAATATTCGCCGATGGCGGCGCCGGCAAACGGTGCGTAGTACTGCATTGCAGCGGCATCGGATGCTGTGGCGGCCACCACTATGGTATATGGCATCGCCCCATGATCTTCAAGGCTTTGCACTATGTTGGCGACGGTGGAGCCTTTCTGTCCTATTGCAACGTAGATGCAATAGACAGGCTCGCCCTTGTCGTAAAACTCTTTCTGGTTGATGATGGTATCGATAGCGATTGCTGTCTTTCCCGTCTGACGGTCGCCGATGATGAGCTCACGTTGTCCGCGTCCTATCGGAATCATGGCGTCGATGGCCTTGATGCCGGTCTGCAGCGGCTCATCCACAGGCTTACGGAAGATGACGCCTGGAGCCTTACGCTCGATAGGCATCTCCACTGTCTCGCCTTTAATCTCGCCCTTGCCGTCGATAGGCTGTCCGAGGGTGTTGATGACACGTCCGAGCAGACCTTCGCCCACCTTTACCGATGCGATGCGGTGCGTGCATACCACGGTGTCGCCCTCTTTGATATCGCCGGCTTCGCTGAGAAGCACCACGCCGACGTTGTCTTCCTCGAGGTTGAGCGCGATGCCCATGGCGCCGGTCTTCTCGAACTCCACAAGCTCGCCGGCTTCCACGTCACGCATACCGTACACACGCGCCACGCCGTCACCGACATTTAGCACAGTGCCTTTCACGTCAAGCGACGACTCGTTATCGAAGTTTGTCAGCTCGTCAAGCAAAATCGCTGAAACCTCAGCAGGTTTTATTGTTGCCATAACTCAAAAATTTTCTAATATCCTTTAACATACAGATTTTCATCAAACAGCCCTTGTAACTTCTTCAAGTCATTCCTTATGCTCCTGTCATACTGATAATCGAGGTAGTTGATGATGAAACCTCCGATGATGTTTTTATCTATCTTATTGATAATCTGGACGTCGCCATTTATCTTATCTTTCACGAACCAGATGAGCTTCTGCTGCGTCGGCTCGTCGATTTTCACCGCCGTCGTGATGGTCACCTCGGCGATATTTTTATATTCATAGTAAAGCTCGCGGTAAGGCGCCAAAATATACATGATGATATCATGGCGGTTTTTGTCGAGCATCAACTTTATGAAATTCAATGTCTTGTCAGAAATCTTGCCTTCAAAGATTTTGGTGATTATAGTCTCTTTTTTGGCTTTTGACAGGAACGGTTGCGACAGTATGTTACGCAGCTCGCGGTGGCTCTGGAGCGTCGAGGTGAGCAGCTCGAGGTCGGCAAGTCCCTGTTCCGTCATCTTGTTTTCGATGGCGTACTCGAGGAATGCCTTCGCATAGCGGCGTATCAACAGCGTGTTTTTCATACTATCTTATTGTTTGTCAGTCTCTTTGATGATTTCGTTGATATACTTCATCTGTGCCTCGTCGGTCGAGAGCTCTTTTTCGAGAATCTTCTCCGCGACTTTTATCGAGATGTTGGCGATTTCGTTTTTGATGTCGGTCATCGCCGCTTTGCGCTCATTCTCAATCGTTTCCTTTGCCGATTCGACGAGACGGCTGGTCTCTTCTTTTGCCTTCGACTTGGCCTCTTCGATGATCTTATCGCGTGAGATTCGGGCTTCGTTGAGCATATCTTCGCGTTCCTCGCGGGCTTTTTTCAGAAGCTCCTCGTTCTTCGCCTGGATGTTCTGCATCTCCTCGTGGATACGCTCTGCCTGCTCAAGCGACTCAGCAATCTTCTGCTCGCGGTTTTTCAAGGCTTTGCCGATGACCGGGAAGGCGAACTTGGCAATGAAGAAAAACACGATGCCGAACGCCAGCGTCATCCAAAAGATATACCCGAAATCAGGAGTTATTATTTCCATATAAAAAATTTTTACCTATTTTAATTAGTTTGTGGTTGCAACCAACCGTTACAACCACAAACCTTGGTTTTTAACCGACTGCGACGAGCAAGCACACAACAACTGCGAAAAGTGAAACACCTTCCACGAATGCTGCTGCCAAAATCATGCTTGTCTGGATGTTACCAGCTGCCTCAGGCTGGCGAGCCATTGACTCCAATGCGCTGCTGCCGATTTTACTGATACCCATTGCCGCACCGATTACGGCGATACTTGCAGCCAATGCAGCACCTAATTTTGCTAAAGGTGCCATATCTAATGCTGCTTTCGCCACTTCTTGTAACATGACTAATAATGACATAACTTTATAATTTTAAGTTAATGATGATGTTCTTTACTTGCCATCCCGAAATACAACGCCGACAGCAGCGTAAACACATACGCCTGGATGTAGGCGACCAACAGCTCGATGCAGTCGACGAAGATCGCCAAAAGCAGTGAGAATATTGACATTCCGACGCCTCCTGCGATGCTTATCTTCGCCACGATGAAGATGCTGCTGATGAAGCCCAGCACCACGATGTGTCCCGCCGTGATGTTGGCGAACAGACGCACAGCGAGCACGAATGGCTTGGTGAAGCAGCCCACCGTCTCGATGATAGGCATGAGCGGCAGCGGGAACTTCAAAAACCATGGCACACCTGGCGTGTTGAAGATGTCTTTGTAATATTCTTTGTTTCCGAGAAGGTTCGTGATGAAGAAGGTGAAAAGTGCTAAAACCGCTGTCGTTGCTATGTTTCCGGTGAGGTTAGCTCCGAATGGGAATAGCGGAATCAGACCTAAGATGTTGTTGATGAAGATGAAGAAAAACACCGTGATGAGGTAGGGGAGATAGCGGTCGACGCTCTTCTCGTTGATGGCTTTGCGCGCGATGTCGTCGCGGACATAGACGATGAGCCACTCGAACAGCGACTGCAGGCCTTTCGGCTCTTTCTCTCCACGTTTTTCGTATGCCTTCGTGACGAGATAGAACAACACGATAATCAAAGCGCAGGAGATAAACAACGCCAGCACATTCTTCGTGATGGAGATGTCGAATGGCCTGATTTGTGAGCCGTCGGCGTTGAGAATCACTATCTTACCTTTGTATTTTCCTTCGTTAGGGATGGCGAACACCAGCTCTTCTGAGTTGGTCTTGTTCACCGTTTTGTATTGACCGTTTTCGTGAAACTCTTTTGATGAGAAAGTGTAGCAATGGCCGTCGTTGAACACTATGCAAGGCAGATAAAAGCCTACATGATGGCCTTTCCATGTGCAGATATGCCACTCGTATGAGTCGAGGATGTGCTCGATAATGACCTCGCCAGCGTTAAATTCCTTTTCCTGTTCGTTTTCGGCCATGGCAAAATCATGCGTTCCGAAAAGCAAACACATTAAGAATGAGAGACATACGATATTTTTCAAAACTTTCATCAGAAAATCGTTTCCAAAAATTCCGAAATGCAATTATAC
>JAFYNO010000091.1 GCA_017549705.1 Bacteroidales bacterium
AAAAAATTATGCCTTTTGGCGCACAAAGAAAATGCTTCCGACATCAATCAGTTCGCCATTGTATAATTCAATGATTTTCACGCCATTACGACGCACAAATTTTCGCAGTTCCTTACATTCTTTCAAACGACTTATCGAGCCGCATACCACCAGATTGTCATCAACGAGACCGCAACAACCAGGAAAGAATCCGTATTTCTGACCTGGCAGTGTGATCTGATGCGGATCAACATAAAAAACGTTGAAATTATGATCCTCCAGCACCCTTTTGATACCCAAATCCGATGTGATATAATTCGTCTCATTCAATGCCAACAAATTGCATCGCGTATATCCTTGATTAACATTGATTTGCACGGATTTCGTCGATAAATTTCGATATAAATCCAAAATCTTTTTATCGGTATATTTCAGGTTGTGAATCAAAATATTACCTACTCCAACAGCATTAAAACGGCAGGTATCAGGGTATTTGTTTCCAACTGAATTGTCAGGAGCACAAATTACTGATTCACAATGTCTTTCATCTTTGCAGAAGAAGAAAATGTCGGGATGAGAAGAGATTGACGGATAAGCCAAATCCGAAGGCTCAAGCCAGGTGACGGAACCCATTTTTGAGAGGGTTTCTTTGGCTTCAGCGGGCATCATGGAACTTGCGATAATGGTCACGTCATAGCTGGAGATTTCTTCATTTCGCTTCGCTCCAGTCGAAATGACAACGTGTTTGTATCGTTCCAACAATTTCAGTTTGTTCTCGCCCTTGTACCCTATCGCATGATTCAATTCATTTTCAGGGACTTCGATTGTAATTTCATTAGATTTCTCATTGATTTTATCAAACTTACGTCCCCATACACGGCTCAACACCATCTCGGCGAAGTTTTTATGGTAAGGCCCTGCTACAAATGCATCGCCGTTCAGATCTTCGGAAGTATGGAGTCCAATCCTAAGCACTTTCACATCGTTTTCGGTGAAAAATTCGTACAGTGTAGCCGATTGCTCAACAGCATCATCAAGAGACAAAGGAAAATACTCGTCATTCTTATAAAGCCGCTCTAACTCAGTGTCTTTCACCACAATACAAGGATAAATCCTTGTTTCTTTAGCACCAAGTCGCACAATATCGCGTGCAGTTTGCATATCGTTTTCAAAACTGTCAAACGGCAGTCCGAGCATCATCTGCAATCCAAGCGTAACACCTTCATTGACAATGATTTGTGAAGCATTTTTAATATCCTCAAAAGAATGGCCTCTTCCACATTTCCTCAATACCATGTCATTGGTAGTCTGAGCACCCAATTCGATATTGCGCATTCCCATGGTTTTCAGGATTTTAACACGTTTTTCGTCGATATAATCTGGACGAGTGCTGCATCTTATGCCGTCAACAAGACCTTTTTCGAGATAAGGCTGCACAATTCTCATCAAATCATCCTGCATTTTTTCGGGCAGACCAGTGAAATTTCCACCGAAAAAAGCCACCTCCACAAACCTGTCATCTTCCTTGAATGTCGTGATATATTTATCAATAGTATCTTTAACCGTCTGAATATCAGGCAGTTTCTGCTTTCCAGTGATGCTAAACTGATTGCAATAAACGCATCGAAATGGACATGCGAGTTCTGGCAAAAATATCGGTATGTTATAATGCTTCATTTCGACTTCAAAATTGCTAAAAAATATTGAATAATAAAAGGTTGTATCAAAATATTTCTTAATTTTGCAGGTTATTAATAAGGATAAAATTTTTGCTATATGTTAAAACAACTGAAAAACGTTATTATGATTGCGATGATTGCACTTGTAACTATTTGTGGTTCAACAAGTTGTAACTCATCGAAAAAGCTTTCGAAGAAAGAGTACAAAGCTAAAGTAGAGCAAGCCGACAAGGACTTGAATGCAATTCTCAACAATGAAACTGAGTGGACATTGGAGGAGCAGCAGGCTCGTATCGAGGAAATGAAGCAGATTGATTTCTCAAAAAAGAATCCTGAGATCATGGAGATGATTGAGCGTGCTGAGGCTAAGCTCGCCAATGATTTTGCTGAAAGAGACAGAATCGCGCAGGAGCGTCTCGCCGAAGAGCAGCGTAAAGCTGAGGAGCAGAGACTTCGTGAGATTGAAGAGCAGAACAAGCCGAAGACAAGTCTCACCGACTATTTCAACATGATTATCAATGCAAAAGATGCTACAGCGGCGAACAAAGCCATCAATCAGGCGCTCGACCTCTTCGAGTCACCGGACGCAGTGGTGCTCATCCGCCTCAACAACTATGGCGACTATGACAAACCTACGACAGCAGCCAACTATCTCAACTATCTGAAAGATCAGAAAAAGCTCACTGTCGGCATTGACAACATCAAATATAACGCAGAAAACAAGATTACTGAATTAGAATTAATAAAGAAATGAATATGAAAAAGTTATTGTTTGCAATCGCATTAGCATTTTTTGCATTAACAGGATATCAAGCTTTCGCACAGGAACCGGAAATCAGTCCAGAGCGCAAGCAAGCTATTGACAGTCTGGCACTTGAGAAAGTCCGCGACCTTTCAAAATACATCAAACTGATTGGCGCCAAGACCACACCTTGGAGCGAAGCCAACAGAGTCATTGACCGCGCTGAAGAGCTCTTCGCACCAGATGCAGAAATCGGTGTATCATCACTCGCAAAGACAACTGTCGATTACTACAAAGTGCGTCAATATCTTGAAAGACTCATGCGTCTGAACTACGACCGCGTCGAAATCGATTGGTATAAAATTCAGTATGTATCTGATTTACAACGTCAGCCAAACGGAACATACGTCGGAGTCATCACTATCTTCCAGACATTTAAAGGTTATGACGCCGAAGGCAAACTCGTCTATCAAGATACAACAAAGAAAGATATCACAGTGTATGTCAAGCGCAAAGAAACACAGATCGGCGGACGTCTCATCAGCTTCTGGGATGTGTTGCTCGGCGACATGCGTGTGAAAGAAACTACACTTAAATAATGAGGTTTTTGAGGATTATATTGCCAATAGTATTGTTGGCGTTATGTTTCAAAGTGGAAGCCCAGTTGATGGACGAGCGCGAGCTCTATGCCATGACAAAACAGATGGGCCAGTTTATCCATCGTTTCAACTACGAGGAAGACACCTATGGGAAACGCATCTATCAAGACGATGCCGACTTCCGCAGCGCTGAGAAACGTAAAACATCACTGCCATTGCTATTTGACCTCAACAGCCCACGAACAAACGGCGCCCTTCGCGATTATTTCGTCGAAGACGTGACCAAGAAAAACAACCAATTCTTTGAATTCCTCGGTGGCAACTGGTTCTCAGAAGTCTCCGCTAAATTCAAATGGAAAGGAAAAGACGTCGACATCAGCTTGATAATGTCGATAGAACAAGAGGGGCTCGGCTCTAAATGGGTGATTTCCAACGTGTTCTTCTCAGAGTTTCAAAAGTATTTCCCACAAGGAGAGCTTGCCGAACGCGAGAAACATTTCCTTCACCCAATGAGCCACGAACTCGATTTTATGAATATTTATAAGGTATTCACCGACCCGCAAATCGTTGAATATTATGCTTCTACAGACTATACACCTGATTATCTCACACTATTTTTCTATGAGATAAAACGCGGAAACCTGAAATTCGACCACGTGGAAAAAGTAAAGTTCCACGTCTTCCAAATCAACAACTGGTATTTCGAGGTGTCGTGGTTCGATAGAAGCGGATATAACTCAGGATGGCTCATCTCCAACCTGGTTTATATCAAAGAAGAAGAAAAAGATTTATTGTTGAAATTATATCAACCTAAAAAATGAAAAAACTACTTTTAATTGCGGTTTTACTTTTGTCTTGCCAAGGCATTTTCGCACAAAAATCTGACCTTAGCAAGAGCGAAATCAAAGAATACTCTGATCAAATCAGAGAAATGATGCGTTATCTGGAGGAAACCTTTACATTTATTGGCAATCCAGAGACTTCATCTCAGGAAAAAGACATCGTTTTTAAGGAAAGTTATAACAAAGTCTTTAGAGATGATCAGGTCCAAATCGAAGACGACCTTGACGAAAACCGCAGCACCATCATCAACAAAAACGTGCAATCTTATCTGCAAGATATCGATTTCTTCTTCAAAGATATACAATTTACCTTTAATATCAACGAGATTACGCCTCAAATCAACGAAAATGGCGAGACATATTTCAGAGTGACAATGCAAAGAACCATTGCGGGTCACAACATCCAAGGCGACACGGTGAACAACACTTGCAAACGTTTTGTCGAAGTCAATATTGACACCAGCAAAAAAGACTTCAAGATTGCGAGCATGTACACCAACAAACCTAATGAAACTGAAGAACTTAGGAATTGGTGGAACCTGATGACATCAGCATGGAAATCGTATTTCGGTAAAGACCAGTTTGTCTACGACACTGTCGAAATGAAAAATATCATTCTTCTTTTCGACGATTCGTTTGTGATTTTAGATGAAAACCTCGTGGAAAGCACCATCACAGCAGACATGATGGCGATATACGACAAACTTGCCGCATTTACAAAGCTTACCGACATCAATATCAGTGGTAATCAATACATTCACAATCTTGATCCGCTTTATCAGCTCGCCGACATCCAAAATCTTGACTGCTCAAACAGTGATATCAAAGACGTTTCTCCTATCAGAAACCTCAACAAACTCTATAGTTTGAACATCAGCAACTCAGCCATCACCAATATTGCCGATCTGAGATACACAAATGACATCAAGATCATCAAAGCTGACAGCCTAAAACTCACTGATATTGAAGTGATTGGACATTATCACAAGCTCACATCTTTATCGATGGCAGGTTCTTATGTCGACAATGTCCGCGCTTTAAAAGGTTGTGAGTCGCTCACCGACCTTAACCTCTCGGGTTCAAAAGTAGTGTCTCTTGATTCTGTCGAATTTCCGCAATCGCTATTGCATCTTAACATCAGCAATACCGGAATCTCAGATCTTGAACCTCTTGACGGTCTTCTTAATTTGAAGACTCTTAATATCGACAACACGGCAGTTACAGACCTCACGCCTCTCGCTATTGTCAACAGTCTTAACGAGTTACGTTGTAGCAACACCCAGATCAGCGACATAATGCCTTTGAAAGACATGCCTAATCTGGTGAGGATTTATTGCGACAACACCCGTGTAAACTCTGCTAAAGCCGATGCTTTCAAAGCTGTGAATCATAAGGTTATGGTTATTTATGAGACTCAGGAGCTTCAGACGTGGTGGAACGGCCTGCAGGTGTTCTGGAAATCGACGCTTTCAAAACAGGTCAACTGCGACATCAACCCAAGTCCTGAGGAATTACACGCCATAGCGAGCATGAAGACACTCACTATGGAGCCATTCTTCCAAGATGCATCACCTATCGAGCGACTGACTTGCCTTGAGAGTCTTGACATGGAGAACACCAAGATCGAGGATTTGACACCGCTTCATAATATGCATAGCTTGAAGTATCTCAATATCAAAAACACGAAAGTCGTTGACTTGACACCTATTGAGAACCTCACTAACTTGGTGGAAATCAACATCGAAGGCACCAGCGTCACTGATTTGGCGCCATTGTTCAATATGCCTTATCTGGTAATGGTGAAAGCTGAAGACAGCAAAATCAAATCAGAACAGGTGTTCGATCTCAGAGTAGCGCAACCAAAAGTAACGGTTATTTATCAGACTATTGCATTGAGAAAATGGTGGAACACTATCGACAACAACTGGAGAGAGGTGTTCCGTTCGATTATCGAGATCGACGCAAGACCGACAGCCGAGCAGCTCCACGCCGTCTCGTATCTTGACGAGCTCACCGTTGACACCAAGATCGTCGTTACTACACTTGAGCCTTTGACCAATTTGAAGTTCCTTAAGAAGTTGACTATCAAGGATAATCACATCACAGACTTAAGTCCATTAAGCAGCATGCAGTTGTTGAAAGAGTTGAATATCGATGGCAACCCAGTGGCTGAGATTGAGCCTTTAGCTGAGATTCACACACTGGAGGTTCTGTCGATTGTGAACACTCCTGTCAACAATATCGGTGCGCTTGAGTTATTGGAAAACCTAAGAATACTTGATATTTCGAACACAGCTGTTAAGAATTTAAAAGCTTTGTCGAAGAGCACTTCACTTGAAGAGCTCAGCATCGCCAACACCAATATCAAGTCACTTGACCCAATTGAAGAAATACCTTCTTTGAAGTTTATCAAGGCATTTAACTCAAAGGTCAAGGTTAAGGATATTGACGAATTAAAGGCTATGCGCCCTGAGATCAACATCCTCTATCACTAAGAGAATCAATTAGATAACCCAAGTTATCGGGAAGTTCTGCTTTTGCATGAACTCGTTGGTTTTTTCCATATCGTCGGCGAAACCGAGGAAGAAACCGCCACCGCCCGAGCCACAAATCTTGATTTGGAAATGCACATCTTTTTTCTTTAATGAGAATAGAGGCAGCATGTTGTCAGTTATCATCGGGCGCATCATAACTGTCTGATAATAAGACAGATGTGCCAAATCATCGAAGAACTTATCGATGTCGCCAGACACCAATGAGTCGATGCAGCGACCCACGAAAGGATAGTATAGATCGTTGAAAGCTTTCAGATAGCGTTCATTCTCGCGCTGTTCCTTAAAATAATTCACAAGAGTCTTTGTCTCGCTCTTTATTTTACTGTCAATCAAGAAGATATGAATATTTTTTGGCACAAAGTCCTTATCTAGAATTTTTATTTGTTTGTCTTCTGTGAGGACGAAAGGCTTGCCAAGGTAGCACTGCAGTGGGTCGAGGCCAGAGCTGCTTCCGTGGAAGCAATTTTCCATGTCTCCTAAGAATTTCTTCAGAACGATAAGGTCTTCTATCTCGTCTTTTTTAAAACGGTCATAGACGGCCGCTGTCAGTGCGCCGGAGCTGCCGACACCATATCCTGAGGGAATGCAAGAATCGAGAAACATTCCTTTCTTCAGCTCAGCCCTAAACTTCTCAACATCAATATGTTCCGTGAAATATTTATCACCTTCGAGATAATTGGCAAAGGCGTGAAGGCTTCGGTTTGACGAATAGTTTTTCTTTCCGTGGTTACGCCAGATGTAGTCCCAATGCGATTCGCCGGTGTAAAGAGGCATCAGCAGCGCTGGCGAACCGAAAATCATTGAATATTCACCAAAAAGGATGACCTTACCGTAGTACTTTTTAATCTCCATGATAGTAGTTCTATTGTTTCATATTATTTTGGACAACATCGTCAATACATTGATTTTCATGACAATATTGCAATAAGTTATCTTTTATAAACCGTTTCACTTGAGCGTCGTTGGCATCAGGGTAAAGCAGGTGGACGTTAGGCCCTGCGTCGAGGGTGAAGCATGCCGGGATGCCTGTCTCCTGTCGGAAATTACGCACTGCCTCGATGATATTCAGGGTATTAGGCTCCACCAGTTTATACGGTGGTGTCGATGTTGCCATCATCTCATGAAGCTGTAGTGCCTCGGCCTCGGCTATGTCGATAAACTCTTGGATGTCGCCATCTTTCAGAACCTTCAGCAAACGCTCGGTGTTTTGGCGTGCGGTGGCATAGCGTTTCTCGGCAAG
>JAFYNO010000092.1 GCA_017549705.1 Bacteroidales bacterium
TGCTGCCGTCTCCGTAACGAGATCCAGGACAACGAGTTCAGCTACACCCTCGGCGCCGGCGGCGTGTCGACAGGCTCAAAGAGCGTGCTCACCATCAACATGAACCGCTGCATCCAGTATGAAGAACAGAACCGTCTGCCATTCCTAAGCTTCGTGGAAGAAGTCATCGACCTCATGCATAAAGTACAGATGGCTTACGACACCAATCTGCGTTACCTCCGCGACAAAGGCATGCTCCCTCTGTTCGATGCAGGTTACATCGCCATCGACCGCCAGTACCTCACAATAGGCGTCAACGGCATAGTCGAAGCAGCAGAGTTCAAAGGCATCGAAATCAGCGACAACCCTGAGTACCAGCACTTCGTGGAAGAAATCCTCAGCCTCATCGAGAAGTACAACAAACAGTACAAGAAACCAGGTCTGATGTTCAACTGCGAAATGATTCCTGCCGAAAACGTGGGCGTGAAACACGCTAAATGGGATAAGGAAGACGGCTACAAGGTGCCTCGTGACTGCTACAACAGCTATTTCTACGTCGTCGAGAACCAGAACACTAACGTGCTCGATAAGTTCAAGCTCCATGGCGAGAAATACATCAAGCACCTCACCGGCGGCTCGGCATTGCACTGCAACCTCGAGGAACACCTCACTCAGGAACAGTATCGTCACCTGCTGAGAGTGGCATCGAAGGAAGGCTGTAACTACTTCACCTTCAACATCCCGAACACGGTGTGTAACGACTGCGGTCATATCGACAAACGTTACCTCAAGAAATGCCCGAAGTGCGGCAGCGAACACCTCGACTACCTCACACGTGTCATCGGCTACATGAAACGCGTCAGCAACTTCTCACAGGCACGTCAGGTGGAAGCCAGCAAACGTTTCTACGCCAAATTTTAACGCCGAAGGATGCTGAAATACTACAACTATGACGTCGTCTTTCAGGAAGTACCTGATGAAGTGAGTCTGGCAATAAACCTCACAAACTGCCCGAATCACTGTCCCGACTGCCATAGTAAACATCTCTGGGAGGACATAGGCGAGCAACTCACAGAAGATGAAGTCAAAAGACTCGTTGATATCTACAGAGGCGACATCACCTGCGTGCTTATCATGGGTGGTGACGCCTCCAAAAACGAGGTCGAAGCACTCGCTCACTATATCAAACATTCATTGAACCTTAAAGTCGCTTGGTATTCCGGTCGTTACAACGAGCCCGCGAATATCAGCGATTTTGATTATGTCAAATTCGGTCCTTATCTCACCGAAAAAGGCGGACTGAAATCACCTGGCACCAACCAGCGTTTCTACAAGGTCGTCGATGGCAAAATGGTTGACCAGACGTATAAATTTCAAAGACATTAAATGGATAACGAGGCATATAAACCGATCGATATAGCGAATGTCCTGGCATCAAAAGGCATCAAGCCGAGACGTTGGATAGTACGTCTTCTCAACCGTCTTCTTCATGTCGATGAGATCAACGAAGGCCTTGCGTTAAACTACGACAAGGAAGGGGCAGATTGCGCTCAAGGCATCATGGATTACCTTCAAGTCACCGTTAACCTGAAGAACGCCGAGCGTATCCCAAAGGAAGGCAATCCAATCATCGTCGCCAACCATCCATTAGGCGGTCCCGACGGTCTGGCACTCATCGCTGCAGTAGGTAAGGTGCGCAAAGACATCATTTTCCCGGTCAACGACTTTCTGATGTACGTCAAGAGGCTCCAGTCGGTGTTCGTTCCTATCGACAAGGTGCACGGCAACCGTAACACCTCGACAGGCATCAACGCGGCATTCGCTGGCGATAACATCCTGCTGTATTTCCCGGCAGGAATGTGCTCACGTCGCATCCAAGGAAAGATCGTCGACCTCGAATGGAAATCGACGGTGGTGAAGAAAGCCATCCAGCATCATCGCGACATCATTCCGGTGCACATCGAGGCACGCAACCGCTGGCGCTTCTACACCATAGCCAACTGGCGCAAACGTCTGGGCATCAAGTTTAACTTCGAGATGGCGCTGCTTCCAGGCGAGATGTTCGCCCAGCGAGGCAAGACATTCACCATGACTGTCGGCGAGCCTATCCCGTGGCAGACCTTCGACGACGGCACCCCGACAAAAGTGTGGGCACAACGTCTGCACGACAAAATATATACCATCAAATAATTTTAAAAATGGAAAACAAGGATTTATCATATATCATCCCTCCGGTACCCCGCGAGCTTATCAAAGAAGAGCTTTCCAAACGACTCTTCCTGCGTCGCACCAACCACGGCGATAAAGAAATATACGTCACCACGGCACATATCTCGCCTAACATCATGCAGGAGATAGGACGTCTGCGCGAGCTGTCGTTCACCATGGAAGGCGGCGGCACCGGGAAGCCTGTCGACATCGATGAGTTCGACACCCTGCCGGAGCCATATTGCTTCAAACAGCTCTTCGTGTGGGACCCGGTGGAGGAGGAGATCGTCGGAGGCTACCGATTCATCCACGGCTCCAACATGTTCCGCTCCGTCGACGGCTCAATCTACACCCCGACAGCCGAGTTGTTCCATTTTACTGACGAGTTCATCGAGAAATACCTGCCGTACACCCTCGAACTCGGACGCTCGTTTGTCCAGCCAGCCTATCAGCCAAGCGCCGACATCCGCAAGGGAATGTATTCGCTCGATAACCTCTGGGACGGCCTCGGCACACTAGCTCTGGAGATACGTAACACGAAGTATTACTTCGGCAAGATCACCATGTATCCGCAGATGAACAGAAAGGCTAAAGACCTTATTCTCTATTTCTATCAGAAACATTTCCCTGATAAAGACGGTCTGGTGTGGCCTAACGAGCCGCTAAAAATCGAGATGGACTACAACGAGCTCCATGAGCTTTTCAACGGACGTAACTATAAGGAAGACTACCAGATACTGCAACATTCGGTGCGCGAGCTCGGCTCATATGTGCCACCGCTTGTCAACGCTTACATGAAGCTGTCGCCAACCATGGTGTCGTTTGGGACAGCCTACAACCACGCCTTCGGCGAGACCGACGAGACGGGCATCCTGGTGTCGGTCAACGATATCTATCCGGATAAGACCGAACGTTATTTCAAGACATATATCCTGCGTAACCCATTGCTGATGCGACGCAAGCTGTTTAGTATCAACGGAAATATCAAACCACGACGCAGAATCATTCGTAAGAAAAAAAACGATGCCATCGATTGATGGTGTCGTTTTTGTTATTTATATTTAGTATATTATGAAAATCAACAGAACAAGAATATTCGCCATCATCGAAAAAGGTGCCACGCGCTCGAAGCTGAGCAGGATTTACGAGCATTTCATGATGCTGATGATTATTATCAGTATGATTCCGCTCGTGTTTTCGGATATGACACCTTTGTTTGAGTGGTTTGATAAGATATCCGTGACAGCGTTCATTATCGACTACATCTTACGGTGGATGACCGCCGATTTGAAACGGCCCGACAAGAAGCCATTAGTCGCCTTCCTGACGTATCCGTTCTCTTTTATAGCCATCACCGATCTGCTCTCGATATTGCCTTCGTTTGCATTCTTCAACAGAGCGTTCAAGGTGTTGCGTGTGTTCAGGTTGATGAAGCTGCTGCGCGTTGTCCGTATGTTGCGTTATGCACCGCGTTTCGAGATGCTGCTTTTTGTTTTTAAGAAAGAGAAGGTGGTATTATTGTCGGTGCTCGGAATAGCGGTCGCTTACATCTTTATCACGGCGCTCGTGATGTTTAATGTGGAGATAAATTACATGACTTCTGACGGTCGTGTCGTTTTCAATACGTTTTTTGATGCCTTGTATTGGGCTACCACAACATTGACGACAGTGGGCTACGGCGACATCTATCCTGTGTCAGATTTGGGTAAGTTTGTCAGCATGATTTCATCGCTTCTCGGCGTGGCAATCATTGCGCTTCCTTCGGGTGTCATCACCGCGAGCTATATGGAGGAGATGAAGAAAAGAAAAAGCTAATGGCTCTTTAACACTCTCATCAAAGAGTCAACACCAACTTTATACCGCTCCATGTTCTCTTTCTTCACTGGCTCGGCGCTCGGCGATTTGAACTTCAAAGGATCAATGTAGGTTCCGTTTTTCTGGAGGCGGAAGTCGAGGTGAGGACCTGTTGAGGCGCCTGTGCTGCCAACAAATCCTATCGTCTGACCTTGTTTTACCTTGCAACCTTGCGAGATGCCCTTGGCGAAGCCTTTGAGGTGCATATAGGTGGTGGTATAGGTGCTGTTGTGCTTGACCTTCAGATAGTTGCCGCCGCCTTTCTTGTCCCAACCCTTAGCAATGACAGTGCCGTCACCGATAGATTGCACAGGTGTCCCGACAGGTGCAGCGTAGTCAACTCCATGGTGCGGGCGCACCACATGATAAACCGGGTGCATCCTGCCGTTCGAGAACTTCGAGCTGATGCGGCGATAGTTCAATGGCGCCTTCAAAAACGCCTTGCGCATATTGTCGCCGTTCTCATCGAAATACTCTTTCCTTCCGTCTTGCTCAAAGCTGAAAGCGTATTTTCCTTCGCCTTTGTTTTTAAAATACGATGCCAAAACATTGCCAATGCCATACGGAACAGTGTCACCGGCGATGTATTTCTCCTCAAAGACTACCTTGCAAGAGTCGCCGGGCTGTATGCCGAAGAAGTCGATGGTCCAGGCATAGATGTCCGACAGCTCGAGGATTAAATCCGGGCTGCAGCCTGCATCAGCCATCGCATTCCAAAGGCTAGATGATATCTCCACGCCGACATGCTCAATCTTGGTGAGTACCTCCTTCTCACCACGCCACGCTGCCAACGAGTCAGTCAGTTGAAACACGGCGTAGTTGGTCCTGTCGATTTCATAAATCCAATATTTGGCTGCCGGGATGCTGTCGCGCGTCTTCAGAAACACATATTTATTCCCGACCTTAATCTTCCTGACGTCAAAAACAGATTTTTTGTTTCTTCCGATATTGTCGATGACGCCATAATTCACGCCCTCTCTTGATAAAATGTTTGCCAAAAACTCATTTTTCTTGACACTGCCTTCCATCACATCCAACGAATCGATGCAGATGCCGTACAAAAACGTCGGTTCTTTGACGGCTTCTGCATCTTTTGTTGTATGAGGATTGCTGCCGCAAGAAATCAGCAGCAATAATAATATCAAAAACGGCGCGAATTTTTTCATTTCGTCGCTTCAGCGTATCCTGCTCTCACTGCCTTGATGTTCAGGTCAACCACATCCTGGCCTTTCTTGCCGAAGATATGTGCAATGGCCTCTTCCACCTTCTCAATAGAGATGCCAAGATAAGGCACTGTAGCACCTAAAAGCACCATGTTTGAACGAGCCTTGAGCTGTTTGGCTATCTCGCTGGCATCGAACGACACCACGTGTGGGAGTTTCTTCAACTCTGCATACACCTTCTCGATGTCAGGGTAGTTGTTGATATTGACGAACGGGTCGGAGTTGGTGATCACCCAGCCTTCCTTGCTGAGCCATGGCAGATAGCGCAATGCCTCCATTGGCTCGCTCGACAGGATAATGTCGGCCTTGCCTTCTGGAATGACATCGGCGAAGATCGGCTCGCTCGACAAACGGAGGTGTGAGAACACCGAACCGCCACGTTGCGACATGCCGTGGATTTCCGATTGTTTCAGGTTCATGCCCATGTTGAGGGCGGCATCTGAGATGATTTTGGCAACTGACACTATGCCGTCACCACCAACACCACACAAAACGATATCTTTTTTCATATTGAATTCTTTTTTAATGGTTATTTCTTAATATGTTTTTTCAACTCGACGATGCAGGTGCGGTGAGGGATGATCACAGAAACACCGTTGTAATTTACTTCTTCTTCAATGATCTTGACATTTTCCTCGTGGTTCTTTGGCAACGGGATGATGTCGCGGATGTGTTCAGGCTCGACGCCGAGACCTTCGCAGATGCGGCGGATCTTGTTGTGTGCCGACGATGGCTGACCACCTGTCATAGCGGTGATGTCATTGTCAAGAATCATGACCACGACGTTGGCCTTCTCGTTGACGCAGTCCATGAGGCCTGTCAAGCCGCTGTGACCGAATGTACCGTCGCCGATAACTGCCACGCTCGGGAAGATACCAACCTCGCTGGCGCCTTTTGCCATTGTGATGGAAGCACCCATACACACTGTTGTGTTGATAGCGCCCATATTGAAGCCCAAAGTGTAGCAACCGATGTCGCCAAACACCTTGCCGCCTTTATGGTTGGCCATCACCTCGTTCAATGCTGTGTAGCTGTCGACGTGAGGACATCCTTGGCACAGCGCTGGAGGACGGTTGGTCACGACTTCCGGCACAGCTAATGTTGCCTCTGCCTTCATTCCCAATGCTTTAGCCACTTTTTCAGCGTTGAGCTCTCCGTCACGGCGAATAGTTTCGTCAAGACGACCTCTCACTTTCTTTCCTTTGCCGAGGAAGCCTTTGACCTGCTCCTCTACGAATGGCTGTCCGTCTTCGAGAACGAGAATCTCGTCGCATTCGTCATAAAGACGGTTAATCATGTTGTATGGCAACGGATATTGAGTGATCTTCACCACTGGATATGGACATTTTCCGCCAGGGAAGTTCTCCATAAGATAATTGTATGCAATACCTGTTGTGATGATGCCTATCTTCTTGTCTGTGCCTTCAATGAATTTGTTGTATCCCGATTCCTCAGACATCTTTGTGAATGCTGGCTGCTTGTCGATCAGTTCTCTGTAAAGACGTTTTGCATTGGCTGGAAGGAGCACGAATGACTTTGCGTCGGCTGGTTCTGTAAGTTCGTTCTGCTTGCGGGCAGGCTTCAGTTCAACACCTGCGCGGCTGTGTGCCAGACGGGTAGGAATACGGTAAAGTACCGGTGTTCCAAGCTTCTCGCTCAACTCATAACCATAATGTACCATATCGTAAGCCTCTTGCTGGTTAGAAGGCTCCAGCATTGGGATCATTGCCCAGTGACCATAGAAACGGCTGTCTTGCTCGTCCTGCGACGAGAACATGCTCGGGTCGTCGGCAACAACTATCAGAACGCCCTTCGTTCCAATGATGGCGGCATTCATAAATGGGTCGCCACACACGTTAAGTCCGACATGCTTCATACATGTCATGGCGCGTTTACCGGCATAAGCCACACCTAAAGAAGCTTCAAGAGCTGTCTTCTCGTTAGCACACCAGTTGGCAATCACGCCCTGTTCCTTGGCCTGTTTAGAGTTTATGACATACTCCGTAATCTGTGTGGAAGGAGTACCCGGATAACTGTTGATGGCACTGCCTCCGGCATCAATAAAGCCCTGTGCAATGGCCTCATCACCAAGTAATAAGATTTTCTTCATGTTTTGATGTATTTAATATTTGTTGATTCCTATTTTTATAATTCGGCAAATTTATGGAAAATTTTTCAAATGGCAATGCTTTTTTGCAATTAAATAAAAAAATTATATTTCACTTTGGTATTCAAAAAATATATATCTTTGCAGTTTAAAATGAAGTCATGAAAAAGCTTATAACAAGTGACGATCTGGTAAGGTATTTCAAATGGAGTAAGATAACCAAGCCTTTAGTAGCTTTGGCCTTGGATATCATGGGATTCCGTAAGATAAACCGTCTGTATTCTCCTTCTGCCGACTTGAAAAACAAGGAGTTTACAGAGGATATGTTGCGCCGTTATAACACCACCTATGATGTTAACGAAAACGAGATGAACTGCATCCCGAAAGAAGGCCCGTTCATGCTCGTGTGCAACCATCCATTTGGCGCCATCGAAGGCATCATCCTCTACGACGCCATCGCTAAGGTGCGTCCTGACTTCAAAATCATGGCGAATTTTATCCTCGGATTCATCCCGAATCTGAAAGATGTGTTCTTCTCAGTCAATCCTTTTGAGAATAACCCTGAACTGGGCGGCAGCGCTGGCGGTATCAGAGCATCGCTGAAACAACTCGCTGAAGGTCACGGACTTGGAGTGTTCCCGGCAGGCGAAGTGGCTCGCTATCACGGTCATAGCTATCCTGAAGACATCGACTGGTCGCCGTCTATAGCGAAGATCATCCAGAAGACGAAAGTGCCAGTAATACCTGTCTATTTCGATGGTAATAACTCGCACAGGTTTTATTTCTTGGCAAAGATATACACGAAGTTTGCCACTGTGCGCCTCGTGAGAGAACTTCTTAACAAGCGTAACAAGAAGATAATCATGAAGATAGGTAAGCCTATCCTCCCGACAGAGGTGGCTCAATACGAGACCCCACAGGCTCTCGCAGCTTATCTGAAAAATAGAAGCTACGCTCTTCAGGCCAACATCGCTGACGAGAAGAGACACTTCCGCTCAAGAGTGTCGGATCCTATCGACCCGCCTTACAGAGCGTCGACATTGGCACGCGAGCTTTATGCAATTCGCGAAGAATCGCTGCTGTTTAAGACTGCTGACTTCGAATGCTATCTCTCTGATTATGACAAGATTCCACATGTGATGCACGAGATCGGACGCCGTCGTGAAGAGGCTTTCCGCGCTGTAGGCGAAGGCACCGGCAAGAGCATCGACACCGACGATTACGATATTTACTACAAACATCTCATTCTCTGGGATAGCAAAGAACAGACTATTGCCGGCGGCTACCGTATCGGCCTAGGTAACGAGATCTATCCTAAATACGGCGCCCGCGGATTCTACGTCGACTCTTTGTTCAATATCGACCCACAGTTTGAACCATATCTCAAAGAGACTATCGAACTCGGACGATCATTCGTGTCCGTTGATTATCAGAAAGATATACTTCCGCTTATGCTCCTCCTCAAAGGTTTGATGGAGACCATCATGAGATATCCTGAGATGAATTATTTCATCGGACCAGTGAGCATAAGCAGCTGGTATCCGAAATTCTACCAAAGCCTGATGGTGTATTACGTCACCACAATGCACACCAACGAGGAGATGACCAAGCTGTTCCATCCAAAGACTCCGTTCGTCCCGAACTTCAATAAGTGCGATATTAAGGTACTTATGGAGAAAAATATGGAGTCGGTGGATAAGTTCGACCGCTACATCATGAAACTCAGCAACGGCGACTACCGTATGCCAACGCTGTTCAAGAAATACCTCAAGATCAACTCTAAGTTCTTGTGCTTCAACGTTGATCCAGACTTCAACGACACCCTCGACGGACTCCTCCTCTTGAAGTTCACCGACTATCCGAAGGAAGAACTCGACATGATGCTCAAAGACATCGCTGAAGAAGATCGCCCTGCCTACTATAAACGTTTCGGAAAAGAATAACAGCTCCTGTCATTCCGAGCGTAACGAAGTGAAGTCGAGGAATCTCCTGCATTTGAGAGGATGAGATTTCTCCATTACGCTCCGCTTCAGTCGAAATGACATAGTGTCATTTTTTCATGTCATCATGCAGCAAAATCATATTTTTTTCGTTATAAAAGCGAAAAAAGCCATATTGGTATGATATTTGATAGAGATGAAATGAAAATTAATTAATCATGGAAAACAACAACAAGAGATTAGAACGTTCCCGCACCAATCGAGTCATTGCGGGTGTTTGCGCAGGTTTAGCGTCGTATTTCAATATCGACATAGCCCTGATGCGCGTGCTTTTCGTAGTGGCGGCGATGTGTGGCAGCTTCGGATTCTGGATGTATGTCATACTTTGGATCGTCGTGCCGGAAGAGAATATCCTCGGTCCAGGAAATAACAACGAACGAAGATATGACAATAACTACGGCGAAACAATAGACATCACACCGAAGGATGAAAATGCGAAAAAAGACGATAAAAAGATAATTAGCGGCGCAATGATTGCCAGCTTGATCATGATTTTCATAGGCTTGGTGGCACTCATCGACAACTTCACGCCTCTCGCATGGGTATGGAAACTGTGGCCTGTGCCGATTATTATAATAGGTGTTATCATTCTTATTAACTCTTTAAAAAATGAAGGAAATGAGCAATAACGAAAATAAAACAAACGATAGCTTTAGCAAAGGTATCATATTGATAGTCATTGGTGTAATCGCACTTTTGATAACGTTCTTCGATTTTGAAATCAACTGGCATGTGATGGTGAAAATGTGGCCTATTCTGCTGATAATCATAGGTGTATGTATTATGCCTATCAACAAATGGATCAGAACGGTCATAGCACTGGTTCTGTTGGTGCTCGGAGCTGTCGCATATCATCAAAAAGCCGAAGGCGATGAAGGCTGGACAAAAGTTCATAACAGAATAGAATACAAATCGCATTCACATACGTATTACGATTGTGACGACGACGATTAAAAACAATTAAAAAACAATATATATTTTCCTTGTAGGGACAGACCGCGTCTGTCCCACAACCATATATGGAGGTATAAAATTATGGAATATAAAGATTATTATAAGGTTTTAGGAGTTGACCGTTCTGCAAAACAGGACGAGATCAAAAAGGCGTATCGTAAACTTGCCGTGAAATATCATCCGGATAAGAATCCGGGCGACAAAGCGGCTGAGGAGAAATTTAAGGAGATTTCGGAAGCTTACCAAGTGCTCGGCAATGAGGAATCACGTAAAAAATACGATGAACTCGGTGCTAACTGGAAACAGTATGAGAACATGGGATATGGCAGTCGAGGCTTCCAAGGCTTTGATGGTCAAGGTTTTGAGGGCTTCGGAGGTAGCGGCTTCTCCGACTTCTTCGACATGTTCTTCGGCGGTCAGGGTGGCGGCTTTGACTTCAGCAATATTGGCGGCTTTGGCGGTGGCCGTAGAGCTAGAACAAGAGCGATGAAGGGTCAGGACCTGACAGCGTCTATCGACATGACATTACGTGAGGCATATTCGGGCTCACAGAGGATGTTTAAAATTGGCGGCGAGACTATTAAAATAAGCATCAAACCAGGTGTAAAAGACGGTCAGGTGCTGAGAGTCAAAGGTAAAGGCCATCCGGGCGTGAACGGAGGTGAAAACGGCGACCTGCTAATGAAGATCAACATCCTTCAAGATCCTGTGTATCAACGTGATGGCGACGATCTGATGAGGACTGTCAATATTGATGTTTACACTGCTATCCTTGGCGGAAAGATAGAAATCGACACCTTGAAAGGTAACGTCAGCGTGCCGATAAAGCCGCAGACACAAAACAACAGCATGTTGCGACTAAAAGGCCTCGGAATGCCGCATTACGGCAAGGAAGGCGCAGGCGCATTGTTGCTGAAAATACAGATAGTCCTGCCAAATCATTTCTCAGACAAAGAACTGGATTTGATAAGACAAGCTAAGGAATCATAAATTGTAAAAATTTGTTTGATTCGTAAATAAAAATTCATTATCTTTGCGCGTTTTTTAGGTGCTATTTAAAACGGCTTAGATAATGAATTTTTTTATGATGAAAACAAAGAATATATTGTTGCTGGCTATCTTTATGATAATCAGCGTTGTATCTTTTGCACAAGGCGACAATTCTGTTAAAGGTTTTGTGTATGAGAAGTCGAATGGTGAGCCAATGATGTTTGCCAATGTCTATTTGGAAGGCACAACGCTTGGCTCTACAACCGATATCAACGGTTATTTCAGCATCACCAGAATTCCTGATGGAACATATAAATTGCTGGTCACGATGATGGGATATGACACCATCGCAGAGCCTATCTCGTTGAAAGGCAATCAGATACTTAACAAGAAATTCAATCT
The DNA here is from genome assembly GCA_017549705.1 of Bacteroidales bacterium. Classification (GTDB taxonomy): domain Bacteria; phylum Bacteroidota; class Bacteroidia; order Bacteroidales; family F082; genus Limimorpha. The sequence continues at coordinate 11,718 of JAFYNO010000092.1, forward strand.
TGAAGAGGCTGCCATCAAGCTTGAGGCTGTCAGCATCACGGCGGATAAGATCGAGGCGAGAACAGAGACCAAGACATCTGTCGTTTATATCACTCCTAAGACTATCACCAAGATCCCTACTGTTGGCGGTCAGGCTGACCTTGCTCAATATCTGCAGGTGATTCCGGGTGTTGTTTTCACTGGCGACCAGGGCGGCCAGCTTTATATCCGTGGTGGCTCTCCGATTCAGAATAAGGTGCTCCTCGACGGCATGATTGTCTATAATCCGTTCCACAGCATAGGTCTTTTCTCGGTATTCGACACGGATATCATAAGAAATGCTGAGGTTTACACCGGTGGTTTCGGCGCGGAATACGGCGGCAGAGTGTCATCAATAATGGATATCACCACCCGTGACGGTAACAAAAAACGTATCTCCGGAAAGATTGGCGGTACGACATTCGGCGCCAAGGTGATGGTGGAAGGCCCACTGAAAAAAGCGAAATCCGATAACGACATGACGATCTCGTTTATCCTCTCAGCCAAAAACTCATATCTCGAAAAGACAAGTCAGTCGGTGTACGATGGCATCCTGAAAGGCGAGGTTCTCCCTTATAATTTCCAAGACGTATACGGCAAAGTGTCGCTGAATGCCCCGAACGGCAGTAAAATCAACTTCTTCGGATTTAGCTTCAACGACCAGGTTAATCATTATATGCCAGAAGGATTTACACAGCCTCTCGACTATAAATGGGTCTCGTATGGCGGTGGTTCAAACTTCGTGCTTATCCCAGGAAAATCTCCAGTTCTCATCGAAGGTAACGTGGCATATTCGAAATACGACGCCTCTATTGAAGACGGCGGCGGAATGCCAAGATCAAGTTCTATTGACGGCTTTAATGCTGGATTCACATTCTCTTATTTCTTAGGCAAAAACACTTTGAAATATGGTGTAGAATTGCTCGGATTTAAGACCATCTTCGACTACAGAAAATCGAACGGCATCAGGCTGAATCAGACAGAAAACACTACAGAACTCGGCGCATTTATCAAATATAAATGGCAACTCGGCAGACTTATTGTTGAGCCAAGTATGCGTATCCAATGGTATGCTTCTTTAGCTGAGATTTCTCCTGAGCCGCGTCTCGCAATCAAATATAACGTCAACGACTGGTTCCGTATCAAAGCAGCAGCAGGTATGTATTCACAAAACCTCATCGCCGCAAACAGCGACCGCGATGTCGTTAACCTGTTCTACGGATTCCTCTCAGGCCAGGATAATATTCCAAAGAAATTCAATGGCAAAACTGTCACGACAAAATTACAGAAAGCTAACCATTATATCATTGGAACAGAGTTCGATGTGATTGATAATGTTACACTTAACATTGAAGGATATTTCAAAGACTTCCGTCAGCTCACCAATATGAACCGTAATCAGGTGTATTCTGAGAGCAACCATCCTAACGATGCATCAGAGGTTGAATGGCGTGACTTTATGATAGAGAATGGTAAGGCATACGGCGTCGATTTCTCTGTGAAATATGAGTTTATGAGATGGTATGTGTGGGCTGCCTATTCGTTGGCATACGTCAACAAAAACTATGAGAACGCTGCACGTCAGCTTATCAATTACCGCACACACTACGACCGTCGTCATAATATCAACGTGATGGTGACATATACCGCAGGCGCCAGAAAACAATGGGAGTTTAGCGGACGTTGGAACGTCGGCTCAGGCTTCCCGTTCACACAGGTCAGCGGATTCTATGAACATTATCAGTTCGATGATTTGGGCATGAGCATCATCGAAGACTATGGCGATATGGGTATTATCTACGGCGAGCTGAATAAAGGTCAGCTGCCTTGGTATCACCGCCTCGACCTCGACGTAAAACGCAAATTCTGGTTTGGTGACCATATCGTACTCGAAGCCGACTTCAGCGTAACTAATGTCTATAACAGACAAAACATATTCTATATCAACATCTTAACTGGTAATAATATCTATCAGTTGCCGCTGATGCCGAGCTTAGGCTTGAATTTAACATTCTAACAATGGACAAACCTTCGTTAAAAAAAATACCACACGAGATGACAACAAACGGTCATACTCGTGTGGATAACTATTATTGGCTTAACGAACGTGAAAATCCTGAGGTTTTAGAGTATCTGAAAGCTGAAAATGCCTATCAGGAGGCGATGATGAAGCATACAGAACCGCTTCAAAATCAGTTGTTTAAGGAGATAACAAGCCGCATAAAGCAAGATGATATATCGGTGCCCGTGAAGCACAAAGGATATTGGTATTATTCGAGATACGAAGAGGGAATGGAATACCCTTTATATTGTAGAAGACCAGTGAAAGAGGGGGAGATTTCTCCACTCACTGCGTTCGGTCGAAATGACGAAAAAAAAGACGTCATTCCGAGCGTAGCCGAGGAATCTCCTGCAAATGAGCAAATCCTTTTAAACGGCTACGAGATGTCGAAAGGCTACACTTTCTTCGACGTCGGCGGTTATAGCATCAGTCCGGATAACTCATTGATAGCCTATAGTATAGACACAGTAAGCCGTCGACAATATAAAATTTTTTTCAAAGAAATAGCGACCGACAAGATGTTCTCGGAAGTGATAGAAAACACCTCCGGAAATATGGTTTGGGCAAACGATAACAAGACCATTTTCTATTCAGTGAAAGACGAGTCGCTGCGCCCATGCCGTATCATGCGTCATGAACTTGGCACCGACCCGAAAGACGATGTCGAGGTTTATTATGAAAATGACACTACATTCTGTGCTTTTGTAAGTAAAACAAAATCAGAGAGATATATTCTGATAATACTTGAAAGTACCCTCACTTCAGAGATTCGTTATATTGATGCAAACAATCCGAGAGACGAGTTTAAGATTGTGCAAAAACGCCAACATGATCTGCTTTACGGCGTAGGTCATTACGGCGATTATTTCTATATCCTGACTAATGCAGACGGCGCAAAAAACTACAAACTGATGCGCACGCCAGTAAATGCTACCGAAAAGGAACATTGGCAAGAAGTTATCGCACATCGTGATGATGTCTTGATAGAAGATTTCGACCTCTTTGCGGATTTCATGGTAATAGAAGAACGCTCGAGAGGTCTTGTTAATCTTAGAGTTATGTCGTGGGACGGCAAGACCGACTATTACATCAACTTCGGAGAGCCAGCGTATACCGTTGAAACCTCAGCGAATCCTGAGTTTGACACGCATCTCTTGAGATATGTATACACCTCGATGACGACGCCAGCCTCTGTGTATCAATACGATATGCAAGCGAAGACCGTTGAGTTGCTGAAACGACAGGAGATTGTTGGCGGTTTTGAGCCATCGGATTATGTCACGGAGAGGCTTTATGCAACGGCAAAAGACGGCATTCAGGTGCCGATTTCATTGGTTTACAAAAAAGGATTGACGAAAAACGGCGATAACCCATTGGTTTTGTTTGGCTATGGCTCGTATGGCAATAGCGTCGATGCATATTTCTCGACGGCGCGTCTCAGCATGCTTGACAGAGGCTTTGTGTGGGCTATCGCTCACATCCGCGGAGGCGAGGAGATGGGACGATGGTGGTACGAAGACGGCAAGCTTCTTAAGAAGAAAAACACTTTCACGGATTTCATTGCCTGTGCGGAATATCTTGTAAAACAGGGATTTACAAACAGCAAGAAAATGTTCGCAATGGGAGGCAGCGCCGGCGGTTTATTGGTTGGCGCCGTGGCAAATATGGCACCTCAACTTTTTAGAGGCATCATAGCACAAGTGCCATTTGTCGATGTCGTGACAACTATGCTTGATGACACCATCCCGCTCACCACAGGCGAATACGACGAGTGGGGCAATCCGAACGAGAAAGAGTATTACGACTATATGCTTTCATACTCACCATACGATAATGTGGAGGCAAAAGACTATCCGGCAATGCTTGTAACCACTGGACTTCACGACAGTCAGGTGCAGTATTGGGAACCGGCAAAATGGGTAGCGAAGCTACGCGAGTTGAAGACCGACGACAACCCGTTGTACTTGCGAACCGAGATGGATTTTGGTCATGGTGGAGCGTCGGGACGCTTCGAACCATACCACGAGGTAGCGATGGAATACGCTTTTATGCTTGATTTGCTTGAGAAATGATAATATATCAGCTTTTTCCACGGGTTTTTGGTGCGACGCCGAACAAGCGCTGCGGCACCTTCAGCGACATCAACGATGATGCCATTGAAAGGATTAAGTCGCTGAGCGTCAGCCATATTTGGCTCACCGGCGTGATACGGCACTCGGGATGGCGTGACACCAATCCGGCAGTCACCAAAGGAAACGCAGGCTCACCTTACGCCATAGTCGATTACTACGACATTGACCCCGATCTGGCCGACAACGAGGCGAATAGGATGGAGGAGTTTGAAAATGCCGTAAAGCGCATTCATTCTCATGGACTTAAGGTGATTATCGACTTTGTCCCAAACCACTTGGCCCGAGAATATAAAGGTGATTTTACGGATGAGAATTTCTATGTTTTAGAGAATCAGAAGTTCGTTGCTCCAACTGAAAATGCCAGCGATTACTACGAATTTCCGGCAAAAGCCACAGGGAATGACGTATTCTCGCCAACGCCATCGTTAAATGACTGGTACGACACGGTGAAACTCAATTACACCAACCATGATACATGGGATAAAATGCTGAAAATCATGCAGTTCTGGTGTGGCATAGGTGTTGACGGCTTCCGTTGCGATATGGCTGAGATGGTGCCAGTGGAATTCTGGAGATGGGCAATAGCTGAGCTGCGTAAATCGTTCAAGATCATCATGATAGCGGAGATTTACCAACCAAATCTGTATCGCAGCTATGTGGAAGCGGGTTTTGATTATCTTTACGATAAGGTCGGGCTGTACAATACCTTGGAAAATATCTATCGTTATGGACAGCGTGCTGACAGCATTACCGATGTTTGGAAAAATCTTAATGGATTGGACGACAAGATGTTACGCTTCATGGAAAACCATGATGAGGTTCGTTTGGCATCAAGATTTTTTATGCAGAAACCAGAAAACGCATTTCCATTTGTGGCGTTGTCAGCACTAATGAACCGCGGTCCGTTTATGATTTATAACGGTCAGGAATATGGCGAGGATGCGGGGGATTCGGATAATGGCAAAACATCCATTTTCAATTACGCGACCCTGCCATCAATGATTCGTAAGAGTGAATCATCATTCGCCCGTGTTTTTGATTTTTATAAACAATTATTGCATTTCCGCGAATCACATCCTGCCATCCTGCAAGGCGAATTTTACGACCTGATGTGGCTGAATCCTTGGTACAACAATTTTGATCCGCAATATGTCTATGCGTTTCTGCGTTACCATGGCGATGATAAGTTATTGATTGTCATTAATTTTAATTTGAATGAAGGTCGAAATGTGACAGTGGCGTTACCAGATGGTGCAAAATATGATATAGAAATGTCCCCTGGGGGCTTTAAAACAATACAATTATGAAAATCGTTGAACGCGATAGCTGGTTGAATCCAGTGGCAGATGAGGTGCAAAAACGTTATGATCGTTTTTGTAACCGATTGAAAGCCATTGAAGACAAATTTGGTAGTCTGAACAATTTCGCATCAGCACACCAATTTTTCGGATTCCATTATGATAACATCCGTCGTGGGTGGTGGTATCGCGAATGGGCTCCGGCAGCGCATTATCTGTCATTGTACGGCGACTTCAACGGCTGGGATCGCTATGCCAACCCGCTCGAAAACGTGGGCAACGGCATCTGGGAGATTTTCCTTCCTGATTCAGAATATAAAAATAAGCTGGTGCACGGCAGTCTGCTGAAAGTGCTTGTGCAGTCAAGCATCGGCGAACAAGAGCGTATTCCGGTTTATATCACCAGAGTGGTGCAAGATGAGAACACCAAAGACTTCTCAGCGCAGTTTTGGAATCCTGAAAAGCCATATAAATATGAAAACAAAGGGCCCAAAATTACTGACGAGCCTTTGCTGATTTACGAGTCGCATGTGGGCATGGCACAGGAGAAAGAAGAAGTTGGAAGTTATAACGAGTTCATTGACAATGTTTTGCCTCGCATTAAAGCTGACGGCTACAATGCAGTTCAGCTCATGGCCATCGCCGAGCATCCTTATTATGGCTCGTTTGGTTACCATGTGTCGAATTTCTTCGCTGCTAGTTCGCGCTTCGGCACTCCGGAAGAGCTGAAAAAGCTTGTGGATACAGCGCATGGCATGGGATTGCGTGTCATCATGGACCTCGTGCACTCACATACGGTGAAAAACGTCCGCGAAGGCATTAACCTCTTCGATGGCACAGAATATCAATATCTTAAACCAGGTTACGAAGGCATTCATCCGCAATGGGATTCGAAGCTGTTTAACTACGGCAAGACTGAGACTTTGCAGCTTTTGCTTTCCAACGTGAAATATTGGCTCGAAGAATATCATTTCGACGGCTACCGTTTCGACGGCGTGACTTCGATGTTATACAA
>JAFYNO010000093.1 GCA_017549705.1 Bacteroidales bacterium
AACGGGAGCACAAAAGGATGGAATATCTGTGAGTTCATCGTGTAATGTCTAACAAAATCTTACGAATATTGATGCCTCGCGGACAAACCAATGTGCATTTGCCGCAAAGCATACATCTTTGAATCATTTTCTTTGCCTCGTCTTCTTTGCCTCTCTGAAGCATCAAAAGAATACGGCGGAAGCTCATCTCAGTGAAGTTTCCCGCAGTGCAAGTGGCTGTGCATGAGCCACATGCGATGCAAGTGTTGATGTCAGGATTGGTCTCCTTCAGACGATTGAACGTCGTCAGGTCAAGGTTGTCCATTTTGACATGCGAGCTTGGTGATAAACAGAATCCGAAATCCATAACTACTTGTTGTTTATGTAGTTAAACACCTGTGTTGCCACTGAGCGTGCTTCTCCAATGGTATCCGGCAGCGACTTAGGAGCGGTGCAGGCGCCAGCAACGAAAACACCGTCCTGTGCAGTACCGTTCATTCCGAGATACATGTCCTTATTTTGCATAAAACCGTCGCTGTTATTAGCAATTCCCAGTTTCTGCTGTATAGCGTCGATGCTCTTGTTCTTTTCCATGCTGCACATCAGAACGAGCACGTCGAGAGTCATCTTCAGAGGTTTGCCAAACAAAGTGTCTTCTGCCTTGATAACAAGTTTGCCGTCCATGTCTTCAGAGACCTCGCAAACACGGCCACGGATACATTTCACGTCGAAGTCTTTCTGTGTCTTCAGATAAAGGTCTTCATAACCTGGACCGAACATACGCAAATCCATGTAGAACGTGTAAGCCTCAGCATCCGGGAACACTTCCTTGATTTCGCAGGCTTGCTTTAACGCTGTTGTGCAGCACACTTTTGAACAATAAGTGTTGCATACCTTCACGTCGCGAGCACCTACACAATGCACGAAACCTATCTTTTTAGGGTTGTTGATGCGCTCGTCCTTGCCGGTTCTGAAGAAATTCTCCAGTTCAACGCTAGTCATCACGTTGTTATAGATTCCGTAGCCATATTCCTGCTTTCTCTCAGCTTTGAAAACATCAAAACCAGTTGCAAGAATCACAGCCTTTGCGTCAATCGTCTCATTATTGCTTAAAATGGCTTTAAAACCATCTGAATTACGCTGAATATCAGTAACTTCCGTATTAAGATAAGTCTTAACGTCTTTAACCTGACTGAGCATCTGATCCACCACGTCTTTTGCAGGATGAAACGCCGGGAAAAGTCTGTCCCACTGTGCGATATGTCCGCCAAGCTTTTCGCTTTTTTCAACAATAATTGGTGTCAGCCCCATTTTCTGCAACTGTGTGGCTGCTTCCATTCCGGCGGCTCCACCGCCTATTATCAATATATTTTCTTTCATAATGCTGATTTTCAAACTGATTTAATACATGACGGGCACATCGGCTGACCGAGGTCTTTGCCGTTCAAACCCTGATATTTCTTCTTCGGATCGTAAGGGATTCCCATCTTGTCAAGCAATGGCTCAATTGCCACTTGGTGCATCTGCAAACCGAGATCCCAAGGATCATAGCCCATCACCAAGCCAGCCACTTCCTCGTATGTTAAAGCTGGGATTCCGTATCCGTTTTTGCCGTATGTCTTACCCGTCTGTTCAGCAATGACATATTGCCATCTGTCAAGAAAATAAGGGCATCCCGGACAGTTGGTAATGATCAGATCCGGCTCGTATGGTTCCATTGACTCGAATTTTTTATGTGTGTTTGACTCCGAATAGCCACGGTTAGCCTGCACGAAATACTGGCGGAATCCGAATCCGCAGCAGTGACGGCGTTCAGGATAGTCGACAACTTCGCCACCCCAGGCCTCAATCATTCCGACGAGGACATGCGGATACTCAGCGCCACCGAAACCTTTCGACGGGAACATCTTCGAATAGTGGCATCCGATGTGCTCAACCACCTTCAAAGGCTTGCCTGTCTTGACGTTCACAAGCGGGAACTTCATCTGTTTGGCAATGTCAAACCTGAATTTATATATAAGGTCACTTGCATGTGCCAGATATTTCGGCTTTGCGAACTCTTTCTTGCATGAATCCCAAAGATATTGGCGAATCTTAGCCTCCAACTCAGGATATTCGTGCCATGTTTCCAATGTCTCAGTGTAGCATCCAAACGAAGTGATGCATGAACACACATAGTTTTCATAGCCACTCTCTTTCATCAATGCAAACTGGCGAGCTATGATTGTCATCGCTGTCTCCTGAGGGATGGTATCGCTGTGATACGCAATGCCACCACAGGTTGTATGATATGGGTTCTCGTAAAAATCCTTGCCAAGTTTATTTCTAGTTATATCCAAGAATGTCACCTCCGAACCTGGCCAAAACGCCTGACGGATGCAGCTTCTCACATAAAAATAATGGTCATCGGGAATGTCTTTCTGATAATCTGCCCAAATCTTCTGTTTTCCTTCAATAATCATGGCCTAATGGTTTAAATGTTTTTCCCAGTCGTTTTCAGTATAAACTTTCATGAAATATTCCTCATCGGTTAGGTTTTCCTTAACAGCCTCATCATGAGCGTCACCGAGCACCTGATTCATCAACTCAGTAGCACCTGTAACGTCAAAGATATTCTTCAGTTGGTCCAGACTCTCTTTTGGAATCTTACGCAATCCGCCAGGTCCGTCGCCATCCAAATTGGAGCCCATACGAGCGTGTAAATCATCAAGATTATCGTTAATCCACTTGCCTACAGGACCGAATTCCTTATGAGTTTCATAGTCGAAAGTACGAGGATAAACACAATAGCCATAGTTTAAGATATTGCTGCACAAATCCTTAACCACAACATACTGCTGTCTGCCCTTTTCCGACTGCATATATAATCCACTAAGCATTGACAGTTTGCGCAACGACATTATAATCAGACCAGGAGCATTGGCTCGTGGGCAGCGCGTCACACATGACATACATTCGCCGCAATACCAAATAGTGTCGCTCTGCAGAAGCTCTTCAAGTTCTTCCTCATTCTTACGCGCCACAATGTTAACAATATTCTTCGGATTGTATTTGTAGAATTCCGCCGCCGGACAAACAGCCGTACACACTCCGCAGTTCATGCACGCCTTCAATCCCTCTTTTATCCTGTAATCCTTATATAATTCCTCAACAAGATGTCCCTTAAATCTATATTCCATAAAAGTAAATTAGTATATAGTATCATATTTTACTAACGCGGCGCAAAAATAGTAAATTTTCCTCATCAAAATAGAGATAGTAAAAATTTTTACTAATTTTTTCATTATTTTTTTTAATCATATTTCAGAAAAAATTATTTTTGCATTTTAAAATTAAAATCTTAAATAAAATTATGTGTGGAATAGTAGCATACATTGGTAAAAGAGACGCTTATCCGATTTTGATTAACGGGTTGAAACGTCTCGAATATCGTGGTTATGACAGTGCCGGTGTGGCTCTGCTAAACGATAAAGACGAGCTCAATATTTACAAGACAAAAGGCAAAGTATCTGATTTAGTGTCATTTGCATCCGGGAAGGATATCAGCGGGCATATAGGCATTGCCCATACTCGTTGGGCTACTCACGGCGAGCCTAACGACATCAATGCACATCCACACTTATCGCGTTCAGGTAATTTGGCTATGATTCACAACGGAATCATCGAGAATTATCTTACCATTAAGAAAGAATTAGGCAAACGTGGCTATAAATTCAAATCGAGCACTGATACTGAGGTTTTGGTAAATCTCATTGAGGATGTGCAGATCACTCAGAAAGTCGATTTGTTTGAGGCCACACGTATAGCTCTCAAGCACGTCAACGGTGCTTATGCCATCGCTTTGATTGAAAAAGGTCATCCGGACACAATAATTGCAGCGCGTAAAGGTAGTCCGATGGTCATCGGTATCGGTGATGGCGAGTTCTTCATTGCTTCCGACGCCACTCCTATTGTCGGAATGACATCACAGGTGGTTTATATTGAGAATGAAGAGGTTGTGAAGGTGAAACTTGGCGAAGAGTTGAAACTCAAGACTATCGATGATGTTGAGATGACACCTTATATTCAAGAGCTCCAGCTCAACCTCGAGTCTATCGAGAAAGGCGGCTTTGAGCACTTCATGCTGAAGGAGATTTACGAGCAGCCGACAACCGTTCGTGACACCATGCGTGGACGTCTACATGCCGACCTTGGAAAGATTACCTTAGGTGGCATTTTCGACTATGAAAAGAAGATTCTCAATGCTCGCAATATCATCATCGTGGCATGCGGAACATCATGGCACGCAGCTCTTGTTGGCAGCTATCTCATCGAGATATATGCCGGCATCCGCGTGAAGGTGGAATACGCTTCAGAGTTCCGTTATCGCGAACCTGTCATCTTCCCTGATGATGTGGTAATTGCCATCTCACAATCTGGAGAGACGGCCGATACACTTGCCGCTATTGAGATTGCAAAGAAAAAAGGCGCTACCGTTTTGGGTATCTGTAACGTCATCGGTTCGTCGATTTCCCGTGCAACAGATGCCGGCATCTACACCCATGCAGGTCCGGAGATCGGTGTTGCTTCAACAAAAGCATTTACAGCACAGGTAGCTGTTTTGACCATGCTTGCAATACATCTCGCGGAGCTCAACGGACATCTTCCGAAGTCTAAGATCATGGAGCTTATCCACGAACTTGACATGATTCCTGAGAAGATTCAGACCACTTTAGAGAGAAGCGCCATCGTGAAAGACATAGCCGCTGAGATGAAAGACTGCCACAATGCCATCTATCTCGGCCGTTTGCAGAACTTCCCTGTCGCCCTTGAAGGCGCTCTCAAGTTGAAAGAGATATCATATATCCATGCTGAAGGTTATCCGGCAGCAGAGATGAAACATGGCCCTATCGCGTTGATTGACAAAGATATGCCTGTCATATTCATTGCTACAAACAAGTCGACTTACGAGAAGGTCGTTTCCAACGTCCAGGAGGTGAAAGCTCGTCACGGAAAGATCATCAGCGTGGTGACTGAAGGCGACGTGTTGGTGAAAGAGATGTCCGACTACGTCATCGAAATCCCTGATACTGAATGCACTTATGCCCCGTTGCTGGCTACCATTCCGCTGCAGCTCCTTGCTTATTATATCGCGGTATATCGCGGCTGCAACGTCGACCAGCCTCGTAACTTGGCTAAATCTGTGACTGTGGAATAAAAGATGCGGAAGGTCCTCCTTTTTATATTAACAATTCTTGCCTCAATGACGGCGTTTGCTCAAATGACCGTTGTGAAAGGCAAGATTACTGATGTAGAAACAGGAGAGACTCTTCCGATGGCCACCGTTTCCTACGTCTGCGACGGCGAGACGTTCGGCACAACGAGTGACATGAACGGAGTATATCGTCTTGAATCTGACAAGATTTTCGACTATGTGGTATTCCAGTTTGCCGGTTATAAACCTTACAAAGTCAAGATAAACCGTTTCACGACGCAGACCATCAACGCTAAGATGGAGTCGGAGATGATAACTCTGCCGAAAGCCGAAGTCCGCGCAAAACGTAAGATAAAGGAACGCTACAAAAGAAAAGGCAATCCGGCTGTCGAGCTAATCAGAAAAGTTCAGAAAAACGCCGATAAGAACAGTCTGACAGGCTTCGATTACTATCAATACGACGAATACTCCAAACTTGAGCTTGGTCCATCGAACCTCAGCGACACTATTGAATCACGTCTGCTGAAAAGTATTCAGTTTGTCACTGAAAACATCAGGCCTTCCGAATTGACTGGTAGAAACTATCTTTCGATGTATTTCGTTGAGACGCTTTCGAAGACTTATTATCGTAAAGACCCATATTTCAGAACCACTGAAGTCACTGATTCAAAAGACGTTCTGCTGAGCAAGTTCCTCGATTTTTCTTCAATGGAGGCTGTTATCGACAACTGGATTGGCTTCGTTGACGTTTATCAGCGCAACGTGAGCTTGTTTAACAACGAATACACCTCCCCTATGTCGCCCATAGCGGTGACGTTCTATCATTTCTACATTGTCGACACGGTTCGATATGAAAATGAGAACTGCATCGTACTTGCGTTCACGCCTGCCAACCAGATGGATATGGGACTCTGCGGAAGTCTTTGGATCACCAACGACACCTCATATATGGTTAAGAAGGTACAGCTGCAGATTCCTAAGCATTCCGGCACCAACTTCGTGGAGGCGATGATGTTTGAACAGGAATACAAAAAGGTTGATAATGTGATGATTCCTACACGTTACAGCCTTGTAGCCGACATTTATTATCTCGGTGTCGCCTTGCACGGAAAACGGTCAGGTGCCTTTTCCAACATCAAGATAAACAAGCCGATGCCGAAGAATTTCTACTCCAACAAGCCTGAGAAGACACGTAGCAATGGCTTTTACGATCATCGTGACGACGAGAATTACTGGAAAGAAAGGCGAGCCGACAGCCTCACATATCATGAGAAACGCATAGCTGAAGATAACGAAAGACTTAAGAAAGTAATAGGGTTCCGTATTCTCGCGGGAACGGCGCTAGCTATAGGTTATAACTATATCGACGCCGGTCCTATCGACATCGGCCCCGTCTTTAACATGTTGAGTCATAACGACATAGAAGGATGGCGTCTGCGTTTCGGAGCAAAGACAAACACCCGATTCCACAAGCATCTCTTCCTCGAAGGTTTTGTGGCTTATGGCATGAAGGATAAAAAGTTCAAATACCGCGGGCAAATCATGTATTCGTTCAACGACAAAGTCAACAACCAGTGGGAATTCCCGATGAACCTGCTCACCTTGTCGTATGAGCACAACACCGATGTGCCTGGTAAAGAGCTGTTCGGATACAGTCTTAAAAACGAACACGACCGACTTGGAAGGTCATTCAGCCGTCAGGGAAACCGTAAAATGCTGATGATCGACAAGCTTAGAGCTCAGTACGATTACGAGTTTATCAATCAGATTGGGATCAAGCTTTTTGCCGAATATCAGGAGCAGCGCCCTCTTGGTGATTTGATCTACGAGACTAATGGCGGTAAGATTTACGACCCGTTAACAATCAACTCAATAGGCTTTGAATTTAGATTTGCAAAAAACGAGAAAGTCTATCAGATTCACCAGTTCCGCAGACCTCTTGCCAGCTCTGTGGCACCTGTGTTCGCCATCGGATACAACTATGGCGGTAAGATTCTCGGCTCCGACTACGAATATCACAAGATCCAAGGAATGTTCAGTAAACGCTGGTTCCTCAGCGTACTCGGTGTCGCCGATTTGAACATCACCGGTGGAACAACATTAGGCACAACCCCTTACCCACTGCTTTTCGTCCATCGCGGTAATCAAGGCATTTACTACGAGGAAAAAGGCTTCAACCTAATGAATTACTATGAGTTCGTCAGTCAATATTACGTACAGGGGATCTTCGACTACAACTTCAACGGATTCATTCTCAACAGAATTCCTTTGGTTGGAAAGCTCAAACTCCGTGAAGTACTATCGTTAAAAGCTGTCTGGGGCGGCATCTCCGATGAATGCAACCCTGCCAACGGTGACGAGCGTCTGTTTAAGTTCCCAACCACTCCTGACGGCAATGCACAGACCTACACTTTGGAGGACGAGCCATACGTTGAAGGCAGCATCGGCATCGCTAACATATTCAGTATCTTAAGGATAGACTATGTGCGTCGTTTCAACTACCTCAACCATCCGGAAGTAGACAAATGGGGAATCTTCTTCTCGTTAAAGGTAAAATTCTAAAGGATAATATCGTCGAGCTTCACTTTGGGTACATAATGCACGCCGTCGACGCGGTAATAAGCGCGGCTCTCATCAACAGATATCGGTTTCAACCTGATATTTTCAGCACCTTTTCCGACGGCTAAAATGGCTAAAGGCTCATATTTTAAGCCAAAATGTTCAACCAGATTGACCTTATTGAAAGCGCAAATCATCACGCAATTCAAGCCCATTTCGGTGGCTTTTAGCGACATACTCTGAAGCGATATTCCAAGGTCTATATCGATGATCTTGGTTTCAGGTGCCGATGTGCAGACAATGACAAACGCCTCAGGCTCAGTGCCTTCGTATGGCAGATGCAGCTCAGGGAGCATACCTCCAAGCTTGATGTTTTTCAGTACAAAATCAGCGTCCTCACCTTTTGTCACAAGCTTAAAACGCAATACCTGCTGATTCTTTCCCGATGCAATCTTAGTGTTCACGTTCACAATGCGCTTCAACATGTCGCCGGTCACCACATAGTCTTTCTTATAACCGCGATAGCTGCGGTTTTTCTCAAACAAAGTGTCCAACGAAACGTGTTTAACAGTCTTCTTTGTGCCTGAAGCGAATTCTTCCATGCGCTTCTCTAAATATCCGTCTGCCATATTTTTATAATTTTCCTTTCGTCATTTCGACCGACCGCAGGGAGCGGAGAAATCTACAGCATTTGAGAAGAGTAGATTTCTCCATTCCGCTTCGCTTCAGTCGAAATGACGGGACAAATATACAAAATAATTTTTTGAATTATACAATTTTAACGCCATTTTCGAAATGCTCACAGTACCCTGTGGTAGGTCGCATTTCTGCAAATGGCATTAAAATTGTTAAAAACTAATGGCTTTTTTGTATTTTTGCATTCAAATTAATCGTAATGTTTAAGAAGTATATCATATTTGTAATGCTTATTATTGCTGCAGTTACAGCTAACGCTCAGATTTTCAGCGTAAAAGGTACTGTTATGGATAGCGTTACAAAACAAAAATTAGCTTTTGTAAACATTATCATCAACGACGACGTGACGTTGGGAACGAGCACCGACATCGACGGCACCTTTAGCATACAAAGCAAGAAAGCCATTGAGACTCTTACGTTTTCGTATGTCGGATATAAGAAAAAACAGATTTCTGTTCAAGATTTAAGTATTAAGATATATTTGTCGCCAGTCAGTTATCAGCTGCAGGAAGTTGTGTTCAAAGCCGGCGAGAATCCTGCGCATCGTATCATCGACAGCGTGGTGAAAAACCGCAAGCACAACAACCCCGAAATGCTTGATTATTACCAATATACGATTTACGACCGCATGGTTTTCACCGTCGACACCACCGAGGTCGCCGACTCTGTTTTTGCCGATTTTGGAAAACTTTGGCGTGATAACGACCTCATGGTGATGGAAACCGTCTCCGACATTTTTCATAAAAAACCCAACACCAACAAACGCGAGATCAAAGCCAACAAGATATCGGGACTAAAAAACCCAATGTATTTCTACGTTATCGACGGGATGCAAAGCACCCATTTTTATGATGAATTCATCACCGTTTACGAGAAAAACTACGTCAACCCGATAACACCTGGCAGCAAGTCGAGATATTTCTTCGGCTTGGAATCGGTGATGCCTACCGCTAAAGGCGACTCCTTATATATAATATCGTTCAAACCTCGTCGAGGT
>JAFYNO010000094.1 GCA_017549705.1 Bacteroidales bacterium
GTCAACGACACCTTGACGGATTACGCTTTCTATCTGAACATCAGACATCTGGAGAACTATCGCTACAGCAATTTATACGTCTTCATGCACACCACCTTTCCTAACGGCAACGTCACTCACGACACCATCGAGTGTATCTTGGCGATGCCCGACGGCCGTTGGATGGGCAAAGGCAGTGGCACCATGCGCTCGGCCAACGTGTTGTTGAACCCTGCGCTGCGGTTTCCGTTGAGTGGTGAATATCATTTCGAGATAGAGCAAGCAATGCGCGAGAAAGAGCTCAGAGGCATCACCGATATCGGCTTATGCTTTGAAAAACAATAAAGTATGGCAAAGAAAAAGTCAAAAAAGAAACGCGATATCAAGGTATATCTCATCGTCATCTGGACGCTGTTTGTCTTGTTTGGGGTGGGTATATATCTCCTTTTCCATGGCATCGTCAACGAATGGTTTGGTCCGATGCCGACCTTCGAGGAGTTGGAGAATCCTGAGACGAACCTCGCCACCGAAATCATCTCATCTGACGGCAAGTTGCTTGGCACATATTACATCGAGAACCGTTCCAATGTGAGCTATGCCGACATCTCTCCCGACCTCATCAACGCGCTCATCTCCATTGAGGACGTGCGTTTCTATGAGCACAGCGGCATCGATAAGATCGCGCTCTTCAGGGTGGCGTACGGCGTCTTCACAGGCAGCAGCGAGCAGGGCGGCGGCAGCACCTTGACACAACAGCTCGCAAAGAACCTCTTCCCTCGCGGCGAGAACCTCAGCAAGAGCAAGCTCGTCATCCGTAAGTTCCAGGAATGGGTGACGGCGACGAAGCTCGAATACAACTATTCGAAAGACGAGATCATCGCGATGTACCTCAACACCGTCTTCTTCGGACATAACGCCTATGGCATCAAGAAGGCGGCGGAGACGTTCTTTGGCAAAGAGCCTAACGAGCTTAACCTCGAGGAGTCGGCGCTGCTGGCAGGCGTCGTCAACGCACCGACGAAATTCAGTCCTAAGAGAAACCCAAAGAACGCTCTTGTACGCCGTAACCTCGTGCTACAACGCATGGAGACCAACGGCTTCATCACTGAGGCGCAGTATGACTCCATCTCGCAGATACCTATCGACATGTCGCACTTCGGCATCCTCGACCATAACGCTGGTCAGGCCACCTACTTCCGCGAGTTTCTGAGAGGCATGATGCACGACTGGGCGAAGACACATTTCAAGCAAGACGGCACACCTTATAATATCTATAAAGACGGCTTGCGCATCTACACCACCATCGACTCGAGGATGCAGCAATATGCCGAGGAGGCGGTGCGCGAACATCTGGCGCTCGACCTGCAGCCAGCGTTCTACGCCCATTGGAAAGGCGACCCTAAGGCACCGTTTGTGCTGCCGACAGAAGAAGACGTCGAGAAAATCATGACGTTGTCGATGAAACGCTCGGAGCGTTATCGTGTGCTGAGAAAAGCCGGCTGGCCGATGGACTCTATCATCGCCAACTTCAACGAGCCTATCCCGATGACCGTGTTCTCGTGGGACGGCCCTATCGACACCGTCTTCAGCCCGATGGACTCCATACGTTATTACAAGTATTTCCTGCAGTCGTCGCTGATGTCAGTAGAGACCGGCACAGGCTATGTGAGAGCTTACGTCGGTGGCAACGACTACCGTTATTTCAAATACGACCACGTGACGCAGGCCAAACGACAGGTCGGCTCGACGTTCAAGCCGTTCCTCTACGCTTTAGCGATGCAGGAAGGCGAATACACACATGCACCAAGGTGCCGAACATCAGCTATAGCATCCAGCTCCCTGACGGAAAGTTCTGGGAGCCAAAAGACTCCGGCAAGAACAAGTTCGGCGAGGAGGTGACGTTACGCTGGGCGTTGGCGCACTCCAACAACCGCATCTCAGCATATCTGATGAAACGTTTCGGTCCGGAAGCCACCATACAGATGGCGCGCAGGATGGGCGTTACGTCGCAGATACCCGCCGTGCCGTCGATATGTCTCGGCGTGTGCGACATCTCTCTTTATGAGATGGTCGGCGCTATGAGCACCTTCGCCAACAGAGGCGTGTACGTCAAGCCTATCTTCATCACCAAGATAGAAGATAAGAACGGCAACGTCATCGAGACGTTCAAAGCTGAGCAGACTGAGGCCATGGACGAGGTGACGGCATATAAGATGGTCGAGCTTATGAAAGGCGTGGTGTATGAAGGCACCGGCGTGAGGTTGAGATTCAAATACGGACTGCGCAACCCTATCGCGGGCAAGACCGGCACCACACAGAACCAGAGCGACGGATGGTTTATGGGCATCACCCCAGACCTCACCACGGGCGTGTGGACCGGCGCTGAAGACCGCTCGGTGCATTTCAAGACGATAACGCTCGGACAAGGCTCCAACATGGCGCTGCCGATCTGGGCATTATATATGAAAAAGGTGTACGCCGACCCGACGCTGCACGTCAGCCAGGGCGACTTCACGAAGCCTGTCGCCAACGTCGACTTGGATTTCGACTGCGACAAGATAGAGGAAGAACAGAAAGCTGTGGCGACACCAGAAATTATAGAGGAGGATGAATTTTAGAATACAACCCGTCATTTCGAGCGTAACGGAGTGAAGTCGAGAAATCTCCGACAATTGAAAGGATGAGATTTCTCCACTTCGGTCGAAATGACGAAAACAAGAAGATATGGCAAACTCAAATTTTGTTGACTACGTAAAGATATTCTGTCGTTCGGGCAAGGGCGGCAACGGCGCGATGCATTTCAACCATGCGAAGTACGTGCCGAAGGGCGGTCCTGACGGCGGCGACGGCGGCAAGGGCGGCGATGTCATCCTGAAAGGCAACGCTCAGCTGTGGACGCTGCTGCATCTGCGTTACACCAAACATCTCTTTGCCGGCGACGGCGAGTCGGGAGGCGCTAACCAGAGGACCGGCGCTCAGGGTAACAACGTCATCATCGAGGTACCGCTGGGCTCCATGGCATACGACGCCGAGACCAACGAGCCGCTGGGCGAGGTGACAGAAGACGGACAGGAGATCGTCATCATGAAAGGCGGCAGAGGCGGCAAAGGCAACACCTTCTTCAAGACTGCGACATTGCAGGCGCCGAAGTTCTCGCAGCCAGGCGAGCCATCAGAAGAGAGATGGATCATCATCGAGCTGAAACTGTTGGCCGATGTAGGTCTCGTAGGATTCCCGAACGCCGGAAAATCGACGCTATTGTCGGTGGTTTCGGCAGCAAAACCTGAGATTGCAGATTATCCGTTCACCACGCTGGTGCCGAATTTGGGAATAGTTCCGTATTACGACTACAAGTCGTTCATCATGGCCGACATCCCTGGCATCATCGAAGGCGCATCAGAAGGTAAAGGCTTGGGAATCAGATTCTTGAGACATATCGAACGTAACTCTATATTGCTATTCCTCGTGGCAGCCGACAGTCCGGATGTGAAAGAGGCATACGACGTTTTGTTGAATGAATTGAAGAAATACAACCCGGAGTTGCTTGATAAGAAACGCATTTTAGCTGTCAGTAAGTGCGATTTGATTGACGAAGACACTAAAAAAGACATCAAGAAACATCTCCCGAAGAAAGTGCCGCACCTGTTCATCAGCTCGGCCACTGGCGAAGGAATTAAGGAATTAAAAGACCTTATATGGTTATCATTAAGTGAATGATTTTTTAGGGGTGCCCTAAAGGGCAGAAATCTTAAAAAAATCTAATAAAAAAATCTAAAAACTATTCTACCAAATTAATCTTCGAAGATATTTTTTTCAGATTTTTAAAAAGATTTTATTTAGATTTTGAGCCGAAGGCGACCAAAAAAAAAGAAATATGTTAAACGACCTCGATCATCAGCTTTTTCTGTTCCTCAACGGCTTGCACGTTGACTGGCTCGACCCTGTGATGACGTTTATCTCGTCGGAGATGGGGTGGTTGCCGTTTTATGCGGTGCTGTTGTTCCTCGTTTTTTACAAATACCGTTGGAAAGGCTTGTGGGTGCTCCTCGGCGTTATTGTTGTAATTACCTTATCCGACCAGATTTCTTCTTCAGTTTTCAAGCCCATTTTTCACAGACTCCGCCCCTGCTACGACCCGATGATTGAAGATTTGGTGTATACGCCGAAAGGCAAGCCCGGCGGACATTACGGGTTTATATCTTCTCATGCTGCGAACACCTTTGCTCTGGCGTCGTTCATCTTCATGACGATGCGGCGACACTACAAAAAAATCGGCTGGCTGATGTTTTCTTGGGCGATTTTGGTTTCATACAGTAGAATTTACATGGGAGTGCACTTCCCAGGCGATGTCATTTGCGGTGCCGCGGTAGGATTAGGATTGGGGTTTGGAATTGGTTATGCTTTAATCGCGTTAAAGCGGCCACTTTAAGGGCTTTAATGGCATTAATGGCGTTAATGCCATTAATGATGCCGCTTAAGGTAGTTAATGGTTACAAAGGGAACTCTGAAAGAACCTCTATCTTCCCTTCCGTTATCTTATAGCAAAACATCGTTTTCCCGTTAGTCAGCGTGAGATATTTCACATTCAGGCCAGAGTAATA
>JAFYNO010000095.1 GCA_017549705.1 Bacteroidales bacterium
ATCAGCATTTTCGCAAACTCAAAAAGGTATAGCAAAAACCAAAGGTCGTCTTGATAACGACGGCAATCTCATTTCAGGTGAACCTTTGAGCGAGGTTACCATTAAGGTTAAAGACCGTAATGCTGTGATGAGTGACAAGAAGGGCAACTTCACCTTTCCTATGCCTGAAAACACGTATTATCTTGAAAAAGTTGCAAAAAATGGATATGTTTTGACCGACCAAGACATTCTGTCTAAGCAGTACACGTACTCTCCAGACAAACTGGTTGTTGTGATGGAGACAAAAGAAGACCAGCTTGAGGAGAGGTTTGAGATAAACAGGAAGATAATGGCAGCCCAGAAGGAGATGATAGACAAATTGAGGGCTGAGGTAAAAAAGCTTAAGGAGGAGAACAAGATAACAGAGGAGGAATACTACAAGAAACTAGAGGATATAGTCGAGATGCAGAATGAGAACCAGAAGTTGGTTGAGGAGATGGTAGACAGGTACTCGAAGATAGACTTTGACCAGATGAGCGAGTTTGAGCTTCAGATCAAATCATATATATTGAGTGGTGATTTGTTGAAGGCAAAGAGTATGATAATGTCGAAGGGAGACTTGACGGAGCGAGCCGAGGACTTGAAGAGACACCAGGAGGCGAATGCTAAGGAGCGAGAGGAGATAGCAAAGAGGAGCAGGAAGTTGGAGAAGAGCGAGTTGGCAGCCCAAAAGAAACTCGACGATTTGGCGAACGACTATTACGATTTGTTTGAGATATACAAACTTGAGCATAAAAATGATTCAGCGGCATATTATCTGGAGTTGAGGACAGCGTTGGATACGACAAATTTTCAGTGGATGACTGATGCTGGAGAATTTGTAAGATTGTATTTGGCTGATTATGATAAGGCTATGGATTATTTTCAACAATTATTATCTCAGATTCAAAGACAAGAAGACAATGATATAAATCTAGCTACATGTTATAATATTATTGGCCAAATATATGACGCGATTAATGATTATGAAAATGCTTTAAAAAATTATGAACAAGCTTTGTCGTTAAGACGAAATATAAATGGAGAAGAATCGTCTGAAGTTGCTGAAATATATAATAATATTGCTGTAGTATATGATAATATGGATAATTATAACATGGCTGTGGATTATTACAATAAAGCCGTGTCGATACAGAAAGCAAGATGTGGCGAAAAAAGCAAAGAAGTGTTAATCATATATGGAAATATTGGCATATCATATTCGAATCTAAGTGATTATCAAAAAGCATTGGAATTTAATGAAAAAGCTTTGAGAGTTTCTAGAGAACTATTTAATGAAAATAATTTGAGCGTGGCTACAATCTATCATAATATTGGATGGATATATTATAGAATAGATGAATATGAAAAAGCTTTGGAAAATTATAATCAAGCATTAACAATAAGACAAGAAATACTTGGAGAGATACATCCTAATGTAGCTTTAATATATGAAAATATCGGCAGGCTATATGAGCGTTTTGGAAAGTATAACATGGCATTAAACAATTATAACAAAGCATTATCCATTTTGATAGAGTTGTTTAAAAATAATAATATGAGAATTGCTAGATTATATAATCACATAGCGGGAACGTATTATTTTCTTGGAGAGTATAATATGTCACTAGATTATTATTCACAAGCATTAAATATATTTATTCAAATTTTTGGAGAGAATAATACAAATACAGCAGCTGTATATAATAACATGGGCTTAGTATGTGAAGAGTTACAAGAATATGACAAATCATTGGAGTATTATAAAAAATCATTACTGATAGATATTCAATATTTTAACGAAGACAGTTCTGAAATTGCGACAATATATAACAATATAGGTGGTATTTATAATAAAAAAGGAGATTATGATAAAGCCTGGGAATATGCAAATAAATCATTAAAAATCAGAAAGAAAATATTTGATAAAGAAACAGTTGACATGTCATCTAATTATCAACTTATGGGACATGTGATGTTTGGGAAGGGAGATTATTCTTCTGCACTTGAGTTTTATAATAAGGCATATACAATTAGGGAAGAGTATTTAGGTAATGAACATATGTGGACCAAACAATCCAAAAACAGAATCACCAAAGTCCAGCAAAAACTCGAAGAATCTAAAAAGAAATGACAAACACAATTATGAAAAAACTTCTATTTCTATTCGTCACACTGCTTCTAACCATTGCAGCTTTCGCCCAGACACAGCGCGGGTATGTCAAGACGAAGGGAAGGATGGTGAACGGGCAGCTGGTGCCAGGCGAAGGACTGAAAGGAGCCGTGGTGGCTGTGAAAGGTCGTACTCCTGTACTTGTCAATAAAGAAAGTGGCGAATTTTCATTTCCGATGCGCGACGAGCAGTTCTGTTTCGACTCGGTGAAGAAGAAAGGATACCAACTTGTTGATGCCGACGCTTGTGCGAGAACTTACAAGTACTCGAGCAACCCTATTTATTTCGTGATGGAAACGCCGGAACAGCAGCTTCAGGACAAGCTCAATGCCGAGCGTAAAATTCGTAGAAACTTGCAGAAACAACTGCAAGAGCGCGAGGATGAGATAGAGAACCTCAAGGCGGAACAGAAACTTACAGATGAAGAGTATCGGCAGGCGTTGCAGAAGCTATACCAAGACCAAGAGAGCAATGAACAACTTATCTCGGAAATGGCGAAAAGATACTCGGAATTGGACTATGATCAGCTAGACGAGTTTAACCGCAAGATAAGCGAATGTATTCTGAACGGAGAGCTTATGAAAGCAGATTCACTTCTCAACACAAAGGGAGACATAAGCGAGCGTGTTGAACTGCTGAAAAAGCATGAGGAAGTCAACGCGAAGGAAAGAGAAAAGCTTGAGAAGAATCGCAGGAAATTGGAGAAAAGCGAAGCTTTGGCCAAGAAAGAAAAAGAAGAACTTGCAAACGATTGCTATCGGAAGTTTGAGATTTTCAAGGCACAGTATTTAAACGATACTGCAGCTTATTATATTGAATTGAGAGCAAGTCTGGATACAACAAATACTAATTGGCAGTATGACGCAGGTGATTATATAGCTGAATATACATTTGACAATGAAAAGGCTCTGAATTATTATATGAGAGGCTTGCGACAAGTACAGATTCAATATGGAGAAAAGAGTAAGGAAACATTGGTCTTTTATAATGAGATTGGGAATTTGTATTATTATATGAGAAAATTTGAAGAAGCCATTAATAACTATGAAGAAGCAATGGCAATATATAATTTGAACCAATTGGATGACCCAATGTTTGTCGCTGCATATTACAATGGATTTGGTGGAATTTATTGTGATATTGGTGATTATAATAAAGCAATAGAATACTACACAAAAAGTATTGTGGCTGTAAAAAGTATTAGTGGTGAAGAGGATGAATATGTTGCTATTTTGTATAATAATCTGGGTATTGTTTATGGAATGATTCAAGAGGATAATCAATCGTATGAGTGTTTTAATAAGGCTTTAGAAATATTTACAAAGATTATTGACGATAATAATAAACATGTTGCTGAATCTTATAATGGATTGGGCGTATTTTATTCCCACATGGGCCAATATGAAAAATCGATAGAATGCTTAAATAAAGCATTGAGTATTAGAAAAATATTATTTGGGGAGAATAATAGGATAATCAATAATGAAACATATCTTAATCTTGGTATGTCGTATATAAAAATCGGAGATTATGATAAGGCGATAGAGTGTTATCAAAAAGCGTTAACAAATTTATACACATTATATGGAGAAAATGTGGAATATCATCCTTTTGCAGGTCATGCATATAATGGATTGGGAATTGCATATAATAATCTTAATGAATATGAAAAATCACTAGAATATAAATACAAAGCTTTGTCTATATTCAAAATTGTTTATGGCGAAAAGCATGCTAATGTGGCATTGGCGTATTATAATTTGGGGCGTACATATAATGAATTAGCTCAATACGACAAAGCTATGGATAATTTTCAAAAAGCGTTAATTTTGTATAAGGAACTGTTTGGAGATGAGTATATTTTTGTAGCAAGGGTTCATAATGGTATGGGAGATGTTGAAAATAATCTTGGAAATATTGAGTTAGCTCTGGACTATTTGCTAAAAAGTCTTGAAATATACAAAAGACATTTTGGCGAAGATCATCCTGAAACCAAAACAATACAAAACAACGTGATACTGATGCAGCAAAAACTCCAAGAATCTCAAAAGAAATAACCGACATGTCAGATAATTTCAAATATTTTGCCTTCATTTCCTACTCGTCGCACGACACCGAGTGGGGCAAGCGCCTGCAGAAGAAACTCGAGCATTACCGCATGCCGGCTACCTTATGCAGCGAGCGCGGATGGAAACGTAAGCCAATCAACCCTGTGTTTTTCGCTCCCACCGACATACAGCCGGGTGGCCTCAACAATGAGTTGCAGGAACGTCTGCGCGCCTCGCGAAACCTTATCGTGATATGCTCGCCTAACTCGGCAAAGTCGGAATGGGTAGGCAAGGAGATAGAGTTTTTTCACAGCCTTGGGCGCACCGAAAACATACATTTCTTTATAGTCGATGGCATACCACATAGTGGCGACCCCGACACGGAATGCTTCAACCCGGTGGTCAACAGCCTTGGGCTGCCAGAGATTTTGGGGGCCAATATCCATGAAAAGATATACCACCGACCGTGGCTAAACCGTGAACGAGCCTACGTCCAGTTGGTCTCAAAGCTTCTTAACGTGGAGTTCGACGCTATTTGGCAGCGTCACAAACGCCAACTTACTCGCAAGATTGTCGGTTTTGCCATTGGAATCGTCGCGATACTGGCCGCTCTCATTGGCATCTGGGCCACCAACCAGCCTGTGGATGTGACGGTACAGCTAAGTGAGACCTCGGTGCATAACGATAACCTGCCACCGATGAAAGACGCCATCGTCAGCATGACACTCGACAACGAGACAAAAACCGACACCATAAAGACAATGGATTCGAGAGTGACGCTTGCAAACATACCGCACAGTTATCTCAACAAGGATGTCCGCCTGACATTTACATGCCGCGATTTTCTGGACATCGACACCATCGTCGCATTGACGAAAGATGTCGTGCTCAACATCAAGCGCGACCCTTCGGTATATGGCAATATTTCCTTCCAACTTTACAATTCCGACACTGAAACTATGGTCGCAAACACCACAGTCGACATAAATGGGTTCGTCACTACATCAGACGAAGACGGCTATATCAGGCTTTTTATACCACTTGAATGGCAAAATAAAAAGTATCAAATCAAAGCGTCGCCGGAGATAATTGATGATTCTGTGTTCGTTATTATGCCTTGTGGTGAACATGATGTTATTCTTACAAAATAAGTTGTAACTTTATAAACACAAAACTTTGGTAATAAGATGGATAGCTTAGGTAATAAATGGCTTATGAAAAACAGATGGTGGAGCTTCGTGGGAGTACTCTTTATGGTACTTCTTGCTATGCTCATCGTGGCCTATTACAAAGACAATAACGTTGCTTCGTGGCTCAAGATTTCGACTCTGACGGCGGGTGTGACATTTGTCATAGGCCTCTGTGGCACCTTGACAAACATCTTCAGCTTGCGCAAAAAAGAGAGCGGTATCACATGGTGTCAAATCATTATCCTGTTGGTTATCGGTGTGTGGATAATAGGGTTTGTCATGATCTTCGACATCCAGAAAAGCGGCAGCAGCACAGTGGTGTTCGGCATCATCGGAGGTTTGCTCTCCTTGATTTTCCAAGATAAAATAAAAGGCGTGGTGACATTTATTCATTTGCGCTCCAACAACCTGCTTGGTATAGGTGACTGGATTAAAGTGCCGAAGTATAACGTAGACGGTGTGGTGAGAAAAGTCACACTCACAACAGTGACGTTGTCGAACTGGGACACCACTACATCAACCATTCCAATCAGTGCGTTGCAATCCGACCATTTCATCAACCTTCAGTATATGTCCGACGGGAAGACATACGGTTGGAGAATGTCTCAATCATATATCATTGATACAGACAGTTTCAGACCAATTACAAATGAAGAGGCAGAACAGTTGAAGTCTGATGAGTTTAACAAATCACATAACATCCTCGGTTTTTTACCTGAAGAAGAGATAAAAGAAGGCGCTTTTAACGCAAGCATATACAGGCTTTATCTATATCATTGGATGATGAAGAATCCGAGGATTTCTCAAAAACCACGCCTCAACATTCGATGGATCGACCAGGTGGATGGAGGTATGCCTCTGTTAGTTTATGTTTTCATCATCACTGACAGCATCGATGATTACGAATGGCAGATGTCGCTGATTACCGAGCATGTGGCAGAGTCGCTACGATGGTTCGGACTGCGACTCTACCAGCATCCGACAAGTCACGACTATCAACAAAGGAAAGGAGTTGAGTTATGAAAAAGGGTGTTTTAAGAGAGAAACCGTTTGAGTTTTTAAGAGATAAAAACGGAGAGAAGTTTCCGAAAGAGACTGTCAAAAATTGGTATAAGGCGCGCATTTATGTCTTGGAGAAACTGAAAGATGTTGCATATGCGCCGAACGAAGAAGGCCATCTTCAAGTAATAGTGGAAAACGACACTCCTATTATGCTCGCGGTGGTTAGAAGTGTGGCACTGTATGCACATTATCTGAATTTTAAAGAAGAGGATTTGTTTGGGAATTACGTCGCCAAAAACCGCACTGTTATCACTTTGGTGAGTCAAAACGAAAACATTGATGCAATACTGAAAAAGGAAGACTGCCTCTGTAATCTCATTGATAACTTCCGTTGGTCAAAGTTTGGCGAAACACATAATACCAATTCCTATCTTGACATAGAATTGCGTATAGAAAAAGAATCCGTTGAGGAAGCCGGCGCCAAAATCATCAGGATGACGGAAAAAGATGTCGATGTTTTTATCAGTCAGCAAGACGAAAAAGACATTTACACCATCGACACCAGAAAGGCAATTATGGCAAACAAGATGTATGAACTCGGCTCTTTGATTGACAACCTCCCAGCAGAAGACATTCATTGTGCTAAACGTTATACCATGGCACTCGACGCTTTTCAGTATGTTTTGCTTAAAGATGAGATGCTGCCTTTGATTGATGAAGCTCAATGGAATGCTGATATCAGAAAAGTAAAAAACGGCATCTCGAGCATCTTGTGCGCCGATTGCTTCGAATCACGAGCTAGGGCAATGGGCGGTGGCAATAAGGAAAAACTCAGACAATGGGAAAAATATAACATGGAACTATCTGTAAGTGAACACGCTCGTTGGGTCACCGAAAGACTGATAATGGGTATCAGACCGCTGAATGCCAAAGAGTATTTCCAATATGAAAACCTCTTTGACACAAAACGTGCCGCATATAGCAAGATGTTAAAAAATAATATCGAAGATCAAGCACATCTCGATATATGCTCATTCCGCGACCTCCGACGTATCAATCCAGGTGACATGATTTATGATAGCTTCCTGCTTCTGGCGATACCAAGAATACTAGAAAAAATAAAATAAACATAAAACCAGACGACCATAAATCAGGCCTTTGTAATTGCAAAGCAATTATGCAGACTGATTTATAGTCGTCTGGTTTTTTATATGATAACAGAATAAAACAATAATAACTCAGTCTGGAATAAAGCTTCGCATTAATCCTAGGCCTGAGTTATTATTGTTTTATTCTTTATTCAATGACGCCACTCCCCAGCACCACTGGCTCACTGGCGTGATATATCGTCCCAAACTGCCCACTGGCAACACCCGAAATCATCACATCGGAGTTGATTTTCAAGCCTCTTTCAGTGATGCTGAGCGTTCCGGTCCTAAATTCTGGCTGGTGACGGATTTTGTAACGAACTTTTTCTCCTTCGGTGAACTTGATGACAGGGTTCATTGCCTGAACGTCGACAAGTTCAATGATGTTGGTGTATTGTGCCTCGGGGTCGTAGCCTTGCGAGACGTAAACGATATTGTTGTCAGTGTCTTTTTTTACCACAAACCACGGTCCGCATCCAAGTCCCAAGCCCTTGCGCTGACCGATGGTGTGGAACCAGAATCCTTTGTGTTTGCCGAGTTTTTTGCCGGTCTCGAGCTCAATGATGTCGCCTTCTTTCTCGCCAACATACTCACGAATGTAGTCGTTGTAGTTGATTTTCCCCAAGAAGCAAATGCCTTGCGAATCGTGACGCTGAGCACTTGGAAGACCAAATTTTTCAGCCAGTTGACGAACTTCACTCTTTGGGATACCACCAACTGGGAACATCGCCTTTTTAAGCTGCGGATATGTGATTCTTGCCAAGAAATCTGTCTGGTCTTTGAATGTGTCGACTGCAGTTCCCAGCCACGCAACTCCATCATTGTCAATCCATTGCTGGGCGTAATGTCCTGTTGCGATGCGGTCGAATTGATAGCCTGCCTTTTCCTCAAAAGCTCCGAATTTAATGAAGCGGTTGCACATCACATCGGGATTAGGTGTCAAGCCCTTGCGCACCGAGTCCATGGTGTAGACCGCCACACGGTCGTAATACTCCTTCTGCAGGTCAACGATATCGAACTTGCAGCCGTATTTCTTGGCTATGTAGGTGGTGATCTCAATGTCTTCCTCTGAAGGGCAGTCCATCAAATCTTCCTTGCCTTCAAGTCCTATTTTAATATAAAAGATATGAGGATCAATGCCTTGCTCTTTCAAGAGAGGCACTATCACTGAGCTGTCAACTCCACCCGATACTAACGCTGCAACATTCATACCTTATTATATTATTTCGACAAAAACCGGACAATGGTCGGAATGTTTCGCCTCAGGAAATATCGAAGCATTGACAATCTTGTCTTTTAAAGTGTCTGTAACTATATGATAATCAATACGCCAGCCTTTGTTATTCTCGCGAGCGTTGGCTCGGAAACTCCACCATGAATAATGTCCTGGCTCTTTGTGCAGATGACGATAACTGTCGATGTAGCCGTCGCTCAGGAAGTCGGTAAACCATTGACGCTCTTCAGGCAAGAAGCCCGAGCTGGTGGCGTTTCTCACCGGATCGTGGATATCGATAGCCTCATGGCAGATGTTGTAATCGCCCGAAAGCACAAGGTTTGGGCGCTCCTGACGCAATTTGTTGACGTATCCTCTGAAGAAATCGAGCCATTCCATCTTGAAATCCTGACGCTCGTCACCGGACGTGCCCGAAGGATGGTAAACGCTCACCACCGACAAGTCACCGAAATCAGCACGAAGAAAACGGCCTTCATCATCGTATTTAGCTTTGTTCATGCCATACACAACGTTGTCAGGCTCTTGCTTTGCAAGGATTCCCACTCCGCTGTAGCCTTTCTTCTGTGCCGGAAACCAATAGCTATGGTAGCCCATCGCCTCAATCTCCATCACCGGAATCTGATCTGGTGTCGCTTTCAGCTCCTGAAAACACACCACATCCGGTGACATCATATCAATCCACTCCAGCAGGCCCTTCGCAATAGCCGCTCTTATTCCGTTAACGTTATAACTGATTATTTTCATTTTGTCGTCATTTCGACCGACCGCAGGGAGCGGAGAAATCCCCCTCAATCGGTGCAGTTACTTATTTCGTCTATATTTATTATTTCCGTTTCATTAACTAAATCAATCCATTTGGGATTCTTTAGATTTATCAGATATTCTTTCTTTGCTCTATTCCATTTCTTTAATTGTGTTTCACGATTTATTGCATCTTCAATATTATTCCATTTCTCATAATAAACACATTTTTCACAATTATACTTATCTGTAAAAGAACCTTTTATTTCATGATTTTTATGTTCATATACTCTTCTGATCAAATCATTTGTCACACCAATGTATAATACATTTTTATGATTATTTGTCATTATGTATATGTAACTTTCATTCATATTATTTCTCTTTTTGAAGGAGATTTCTCCGCTCCGCCTATCGGCTCCGGTCGAAATGACGGAGGAACTTCAATTCGCAAAAATACTTAAATTTTTTTAAAAAAAATATCCATTATTAAAATTCATTTCATATTTTTGCCGTATGAGTTTAGAATTGAAAACAAGGCTGAAAAAGTTGCTTAAGTCATTAAACAATTGGCGATTATCTCATTTATCCGATCGTCGTTTGATGATAGCTTTAGCCGTCCCGACCGGCTTTCTGGCGGGTCTCGCTGCCGTCATTATCAAATTCTTAACTCATTCTATTCGCGATTTCTTCTTTTATATTCGAACTCTTGATTCTCATCTCGACCTGATGTTTTTCGTCTTGCCTGCAATAGGTATCTTGCTGACAATCATAGTGATACGTTATGTCATCAGGCGAGAGGTCGGACATGGAATCCCTGGATTGCTTTATGCTTTGTCACGAAACAAAGGCATCGTAAAGCCTTACACCACCTTCGCTTCAATTATCACCAGCGCATTGACAGTCGGTTTCGGTGGATCTGTCGGATTGGAAGGTCCATCAGTCTCTACAGGCGGCTCGATAGGTTCGAATATCGGACAGTTTTTGAAGCTTAACCAAAAGCAAATCAACGTGTTGATAGGCATGGGCGGTGCCTCAGCATTAGCTGCCATCTTCCAGGCCCCTATCACCGGTGTGATTTTCGCCATGGAGGTCTTCATGATCGACATCTCCATGACGGCACTCGTCCCAATCCTGATTTCAGCATTTTGTGCGATTCTCACCTCATATTATTTCTTGGGTAAAGCCGTCGAATACGAAATCATCATTTCAGAGTCATTTATTCCTGCTAATTCATTGTATTACGTGGGTTTAGGTCTCGTAGTGGGACTCGTCTCAGCTTACTTTATGAGGATTTATTTCGATGTCGGAAAGAAGTTCAGCAAGTTCCAAAACCCTTGGTTACGTTTCATCA
>JAFYNO010000096.1 GCA_017549705.1 Bacteroidales bacterium
AATCTTCTGTTGGCTCGGCAAAAAACGGCCATTCAAAATGCAATAACGGTGCTTGCAGAAATTTCCCATGGCAATCCAGCCGAAGAGGAGTCGTCAACCACAGTCCATGGTTTGGTTATTGAATTGAACAAATATTTGTAATTATTATTATTCTTTAACCCATTTTCCACTTTCCGCTTCCTTGCCATTGGCGATGACTTTCCAGATGTAGGTGCCTGAAGGCCAAGAGGTCGTTGTTATAGGGGTGATGTTATCGGTGATTTCTTGGTTGTAAATCAGTTTTCCATTCAAATCATAAACTTCAATTTTAGCATTTTCCAAAGCCGTGCGGATATTAAGTGTTCTGCCAGGATTAGGATAAACCTCTACTTGGTCTTTCGCCACCTTTGCCTCGCTTATGCCAACACCCTCATCCTCTAAAACGAGTAGGAACATGTCATAATCGTCGTTGTCCGACGAATAGCCACACGCCACTGCAGAACCATCGTCCATCACACACATATTGAGTCCGAAAGGGAAGTTGGGCTCTTCGGGGTAACGATATCGCCACCTTACCGAAAGGTCGGAGTTGAGACAGGTTATGTTTAGGTATCCGGGGAAAAACATGAGATAATCCATGCAAGCATGGTAGATGATGCCTTGATTGGTGACTTTTACACTGCCTTCTGGAATAGGGTAACAAGTGGTGTTGCCTTGTGTTCCTTCGTTATGCACTTGGAAATCAGCTTGGTATTGCATTTGGTTGTCAAACTTCGTCAACTGATTCCAAAACTCGCCGTCGCTCTGCAGCCCCATCCGGCACGAATAAAGCCATTCCTCATCATTGAGCCGCGTAACGGCTTGCATGTTGCTATAGTTGACATTTGCCCCGTTGATAGTAGTGATGGGATGCTCGGTCACAACGTTAAAAAGCGAATCGAGGATGAAAAGATTTGGCGAGGTGTTGTTACCTTGAGTTGGCATCGCAACAACACCGTATTGGAGTGGCGAATCGGAATAATGGAAAAATGGCGTTCCCGCGAATGTTACTCTCAATTGCTCGAAACGTGTGGCTTCCACACAATCCAACAGCTCGCCATCCAAACTGACACGTACCAAACGATAGTGTTGGCGTTGAGCGTCGTTGACTGAAAGAATGAGGTTGCTGTTTTTATCCAAGAAGAAACGCTCGGCATACAAGCCCAACCATTGTACGGGTAGCGGCATGTCTGTTTGTTCAGTAATTGCCAAATGATCATCCAAATGAATGATTCTGACAGACACATCACTGCCTTCGTACCTTATCGAAGCCATGATATCGCCCTCGCCCAAAGGATTTGCATTGATAAACGCCCACACTTCAGCTTCATCGTTTATGAGCAGTGAATCCAAACAATCGCCCTGCTTGTTGTATTTTAACAACTTTGAACCGATTTTTTCATTATTTTGCTTAATGTCGCATTGCACAAGAATGTTGCCGTCCTTCGATTGGCACACGCTGTTCGGCACATGGTACTGGCTGTTGTGATAATGGATTTCGGTGATGTTTTGGGAATAACTCGCCAAAGCAATCACTGTTAGCAGTACAAATATGACAGCTGTTTTTATTTTCATATCAATGAATTTTCTGCAAAAATAATGATAAAAACAATTGCTGTCAACTTATTCTTTAACCCATTTTCCTGATTCCGCTTCTTTGCCATCAACCAGCACCTTCCACATATAAGTCCCATAGAGCCAAGAGGACGTATAAATGGTGGTGATATTGTCGGTGATTTGTTGTTTGTGAATGAGTTTGCCTGATAAGTCGTATATTTCCACGTGGGCGTTTTGCAATGTCGTGCGGATGTTCAGGACATCTTTGCCGGGATTAGGATAAGCTACTGCTACGGCAAAGCCATGTGAATGGGCTTCCTCCAAATTCAGAAAATCAGAAATGGTAACTTTTAAAATTCCAGATTCATGTGCTTGGGAGAAATCAACATAATTGACAAGACAACCGCCTTGAGGACATGCGACAAGATTTAAATACTGCATATACCTTATGGGGTGTTTATAATACAACTCTCCAATAACTTCCAAATTTTCATCATAACAGCCTATAAAGAGATTTTGAGTAATAGCACTATGAAGATCCATTCCAGCAACCATATACACCTCATTGTTTGGCCCGAAATCGATAGTTTCAGGATCACCACCTGCATTCCCCGTCTCGGTTTCCCAAGGACATCTTCTGAAATCCAACTGGTTGAAATCGGAATCGTAAACGCTAATGAATATGTTGCGTGTATAGCTGGGGTTGGCACCGTAATACCTTTCTGCACAATCGCCAATGGAATAGATGCGCCCACTGTTTGAATTATAGCGGTAATATCCGCCAGAAGCCGGAACATACGGATAAGAAATGGCTTCAAGGTTTTCTTTAACATCAACCACGTTCATCTGACTGTCAAGAGTATAACAGTCGTAAGCAAGACCCAATGGCTCCGCATCGCGACCTACTATAATGCGGCAGCCTGACGATTCAGAAACTGGCAAGAGATTGTTGTACCAGCACGTCCGGGCACAATTGAGGAATAATTGTTGCCCTACCAGATTCCCGTCGGCATCAAGTTTCACAACTTTGGTGTGAGAATCATCGGCATTGTTGCCTGGAGGAATAATGACAGAGTAAATAAAGGAACCGTCAGCGTTAAAAAAATAATGATGGGCATGATTGGCAGATTCGATTTCTTCGTGCAATGAATAAGAAAAACCAGCATCCGTTATATTCAGGTTTTCATCAACCTCATACAAACGATAAACACGAAAAACATTTGGGTCGTTGGAGCGTTCAACACGGAAAAATGCAGGGTTTCCGTTATAGTTACGAATCAGTTCACTGTGGCCAATGTAATTAACCGTGTCGTTTTCAAACAAAACTTGTGAGGCTAAAACCGTTCCGTCATCTTTTATCTTATGAATGGCACCATTACATTCGATAGCGAGAAAAACATCGTCGTTCAGATACAAAATGTTCCATATCTCTTTGTCGCTGATATAGACTTCATGCAAGTCTTGGGCTTGTGCTTTTATCACTACAGATATCAGCAGGAGCGCAAGCAAAATATAAAATCTCGTTGTTTTCATTATTCTATTGGTTTTATTAGTCGTATCAGTCCTATAAGTCTTATCCCTTCGTTAGAACGTAAGCACGATAGTACAAATAACGAAAAAAAATTACTCCTTAATCCATTTTCCACTTTCAACTTCTTTGTCGTTGGCGATGACTTTCCAAATATACATTCCAGAAGGCCAATTTTCGGAATTAATTGTTGTAATATCGCTAACGATCTCATGGTTAAAAATCATTTTTCCCATTATGTCATAAACCATGATTTCAGCATTTTGCAAATCGGTTTTGATGTTGAGATTATTGTGGCCTGGATTTGGGAAAGCGGTAGCCAATTTCACATCATTATCCGAAATTTCCTCGATGCCGTCATAATAAATCGGTATCGGAATCGGGTAGCCGCTGTTCACGCCCTCTGTGTCCTCAGCCCAAACGCATTGGTTCATTGCGCTGGCGTTCAAGGCCTCAAGCAAGTCGGTGGTGCCGTATTGTGGATCGTTTAGTACCCAAGATGTCGCCATTGCACCCTGATTGAAGGAGCAAGAATTTGGGAGAGAATGCAAGCTTGGATTTGGCGCATAATAAGTGCACGGATACATGCTGTAATTGCCATGCCAATAGCAGTTGCGGACATCTACAGTATCGCTGAGCACGGCAGGCGTGATAATGCCGTAAATACTGGTATTATCGGCATGTTCAGGTATTATGATTGGACCGGCATTATATACATTGTAAAGACAATTTCCAGGACAAGTTCCAGTGATACCGCCCATCTGCGCATGCTCGTGAAACTGCGAGTCTCCGCGAAGTTCACCAAGGTTGTAACAATTTGAAAACGAGCCGTCAGCCCCAGCTATGCCTCCAACCATTATCGCGGAAGAATATTGTTGGGCAGGAACACCTGTTATGACGGCATGGTTGCCACAACACGATATGTTGGTGTAAATAGCTGTACCGATAATGCCGCCCGCGACCTCGCCCTTTATCTCACCCGTTTCATGGTTGATGCAGCCTTGAATCAAGCAGAGGCTGCCACCTTGCCCGACCATGCCACCAGCGCATGATTGTGCGGTAATCTTACCATAATTATGACAATCTCTGATGATGTAATCACCTTGTCCGACAATGCCGCCGGCAAACGAAGTGTTCGATGCATCTCCAATATCACCGTTGTTTTCACAGTTTTTGATAACTACATTGCCATTTTCCATGGTTGTATATCCTGCAATGCCTCCAAGGTTGAACACTCCATTATGAATATTGGCGTTGTTGGTGCAATTTTTGATAAAAACAGTGTCATTCCCGATGTCTTCAGCGACAAAATTTCCGACAATCCCACCAACTTTATTACCAAGAGCCTGTATCGTTCCGCTTGTCATGCAACCGCTGATGTTGCTGTTGACTGACAATCCGGTCACAAGTCCGACGTAGCCACCTTGCGACAAAACGCCATCTATCATTACGTTTTTAACTTCAGCGTCCTGGATGCATCCGAATAAACCTAAAACATCTTCGTCGAAAACATATAAGTCACTGACAATGTGGTTGTTGCCATCAAAAACACCTCTAAAAGGAAATGAAGGAACAATTCCTGGATTTATTGGATTGGTCCAGTCAGATTTCACTGTCCCGATAGGATTCCAGATTTGTCCGCCGGAGCTATTCAGGTCAATGTCATTGGTCAGAATGTAATACGCGTCGCCACCATCGCCATTGTTTGTCTGATAAGCAAGTAATGCCAACTGTTCCGCAGTGGCAATCTGATAAGGATTTGAGGCAGTGCCGTTGCCTCCGTCGTAAGCGTCGGCGACGGTGCCGTTCCAAGGTGTCTGCGCTCCGCACATCATCGCGAGAGCAAAAATGACTGTCAAAAGTAATTGTTTTTTCATAGGATTAAAATTTGATCCTTGCAAAATTATAATAAAATTTCAATGAAAAAGCAATAAGGTACAGTCAATCCACAAAAAATATTAAAATTATGACTGTAAATCAATGAGTTGTAAAAAATAAATCCACAAAAAAGTTGATGTGTAATCAGTGGAAAATCGTTTCCAAATCGTCGGTTCTCACCTTTTTCTTTATCGCTGTGCGGTACTTCGCCACGGTGTTCTCGCGGAGATGCATTATTTCGGAGGTTTCTTTCAGGCGGAATGAGAAGAATGAAAGAACACAAATATCAAGCTCCGTGTCGCTCAATTCGGGATGTGCGGCGCTGAGTTTCGCCAAAGCTTCGGGATAGGCAGCGTTAAACTCGTTGCGGATGCGCTCCATCTTGTTGTTATGCCTGTCGCTGAAAATGGCACGGCCTTTTAGCCGTAAAGTCTCGTAATCCTTGTCTTTCAGCGTGTTGAGATGGCGTTTTTTCCAACCGTAATAAACAGCCGCGACAGTTGCCATGGCTATTAAAACGACCGCTATTAGCCAAACATTATTGCCGTTTTTCTCAGTCTCATCAAGGCTTTTCAGATATGATTCGAGCACTGGCATCGCATTTGTGTTGTAATGCCTTTGAACAATATCCTTTTCATTAGATGCCTTCATTATCGAAAAATATGGAGCGGCTTTCATAGTGTCGCCAACCTTTTCCCAACAGTCAGCCAAACCTGTTGCAGATTGGTGTCGGATGTTATGG
>JAFYNO010000012.1 GCA_017549705.1 Bacteroidales bacterium
GAGTTCTCTGAGACATCTGAGAGCTCTGCGATCGCCTCATTTGCGCCCACAGTAAAACGCTATCTCTACGAACCAAATGCATCTTTAATGAAATCCGGTGCCTTCAAACTAATCTCCCAGCGTTTCGGCATCGAAAAATTGCACGTCAACAGCCATTTATACACCTCCGATACCCTGATTTCTGAATTTCCAGGCCGCATTTTTGAGGTCGTCGGTTTCGCACCTTTCAACAAAAAAATCAAAAAAGAATTATTAAACGACATTACCGAAGCCTCTGTAGCGACACGTAATTTCCCATTGAGTGCCAATGAGTTACGTAAGGCATTGAATCTCAAAGAAAGCGATAAAAATTTCGTTTTCGGCACGACATTGATAGGGGAGAAGAAGGTGGTGATTTTGGCAAAAAAATATAAAGAATGAAAAAGAAAATCTACTTTGCAGGTTCCATCCGTGGCGGCCGCGTTGATGCCGACCTTTACAATCGCATCATTTCTTACATTCAGCGCACTGATATCGTGCTGACCGAGCATGTCGGTGGCAGCAATTTATGCCTAGAAGAGCAAGGTCTTGCTCGCGATTCGAAGATATACAACCAAGATACTGCCTGGCTTCGTGAAAGCGACCTCCTAATTGGCGAGTGCACCTGCCCGTCGCTTGGTGTCGGCTATGAGCTTGCCTACGCCGAACGCTTCGGAATCCCGTGCCACATCTTCTACAACAAGACCAAAACCCACCTTTCTGCGATGCTCACCGGTAATCCATATTTTAAGATTCATCCTTACGAAAAGGAAGAGGAGATTTACAAGGTGATTGATGAAATTTTGAAATAATATTGCTTGTAATCAAGATTTTTTGTACTTTTGCAAAGTAAATAAAACTTTGAATTATGCTTCAAGACCAAATAAACACATCAATAAAAGACGATGGATTCTCTGAGCATACACTCAAGTTAATTGACGATTTTACAAACGATATACTCAATGGAAGAACAAATCTTACTCGATTTAATCAACAAGAGCATGCAGGACTCTGCACTGCAGGTGCGCCGCTCATTGGGGCGTATGTCGTATGCGACTACGCGCGAAGAAGCCTTGAGTCAGGTGGCGATGCTCCAGCGAGCCAAGGAAGCCCGGCAAATTGGGAAATAGACGCCAAACAAGAAGAATTGGTGCAACAATGGGCTAAAGCCAAAGGTCTTTGGTTCTCAAACCCGGAAAAACTGCTGACATCTGTTTATGGACCAATGATTGCTCAGGGCGCAGAAGCCAAAGTATATTACAAAACGGGCGACACATCTGTCGTTAAGGAACGCACTTCGATTTATTCCACACTCAGCAAAGCTTTTGAAGCTATTGTTTTGCATAATGCGCTCTTTCCTGAAACCCCGATGAGTGTAATTGGTTTTACACGTGATTCCGATGAATTGTTTCGAATCATTCTCACACAACCATACATCGGTTGCAAACGATTAGCCACAAAAGAAGAAATTGACAAAATGGTTGCTGCTAAAGGTTTTCGTGACAACTACAACGGAAATGGTATAAATTACATTGGTGACCGTCTTTACCTTGAAGACATGCATCCTGCTAACGTTTTCATTGATACCATTTCAGGGCAACCAATTTGTATTGATTGTATCGTGAAGTTTATAAATAAGTAAAATACCGGCCCCCCGTATTTCCAGATTCATCCTTACGAGAGGGAAAAGGAGATTTATGCGGTGATTGATGAGATCATGAAATAAAAAAGTCCTTCTGCAGTGCAAAAGGACTTGAATTTTTCTAATAATTTTTGGTTTTAACTCTGCTTGTACCATTCAATTTTTTGCGAGAAGTGCATCAATACGGCGAGAAGCACAAACAATCCGATGCTTCCGGCAAGCAGTGCGTACGACTCGAGCTGCATCAGCACGAAGATGAATGCGTATAGCAACAACAGCAGTCCGCCGATTGCCAATGCGGTCTTTTTAATCTTCAAAACTCCAGCGAGATAGCATGTGATAAGCCCATCGGTCATCAAGGCGGCAATTATGTAAGCTATTGTAAATGAAGTGTGTTCTGATAAAGAAACCAGTAATGAATAGAACAGGCAGAGCGCCAATCCGATGAGCAGATATTGCACCGGATGTATGTCTTTTTTCTGAATCATCTCAACAAAGAAATTCACAACAAATGTCAGTAAGATGATTAAAATTGCGTATTTCACGGTGCGTATCGACTTTTGGTAGTGCTGCAGCGGAATCAGCACGTTGACTCCAAAGCTCGAGTTATTTATCTCTCTGCTGTATGCATTACCTGATATCACCTGAGGATAATTGCGGTTGACCTGAACCACTTTCCAGTCGCAGGTGAATCCGTTATTGGTCACGTTGCGGTTGGATGGCAGGAAGTTTCCAGAGAAACTCGGGGTGGTGCAGTTTGAACCGATTTCTACTGATGTAGTCTTTCCTAAAGGCAGGAAATCGATTGATTTAGAACCTTTTAGCGTTAATGTGGTCGAGAAATCTATTGGGCTGCCTTCAAGGAATTGTTCGATATTTACGGTGCTCGACAGCCCTGAATAGCTCAAAGAATAGATTGGCAATCCTGAATTCATGTACAGCTGTTGGTCGCCAAACTTTATCATAACTTCTTCGCTGATGCCACGTAAATCGCTGATACCCATATAGATGGATGCATTTGTCACCTCAACGTTGTTATAGCTGCTCATTATGCTTTTCAGCTCGTCGGTATAAACGAAATTCCCTGTAATGTCAATGGGCGCATTGTAAACAACAATCTCATAAATGCCGCGCTTTAACTCTTGTGTGGCAATATTTCCATTGATATTCAATTTATTAGGTAAAATATTATAAGTGTCTTGCTCATATTTTGGCTTTCCTTCCGCATCGGTGGTCTGGCCTTTTAATGTCAGGGAAAGTACCGGTCCCGAAATGGTCTGCGGTCCGCTCCAGCTTTGGTAAACTTCTTTTGTGGCGTCGTCGGCGGTTTGCATTCTCTCATTGATGAGACTTTTTATCATCTGCATCGGAATTAGCAAAATGAGAACCAAAATTCCTATAAAAACTATCTTTGTAATAGGTTTTTGGTACTTATTAGTTGTTTTGTCAGCTGGTTTCGGCTGTGGGTCTTTGGTGAAAATGATTTTGTCTCCTTCCATTTTTTTACTTTTAAATGTTAATAATTGGGGTTAAAACTTAAAGTAAAAATACCATAGAGTTGTGATTTTTTTAGTTGTAACGAGCGGTTATGTGGCATATTGTGTCGAAATGAAAAAATCTTTTAACTTTTCTCTCTT
This sequence comes from Bacteroidales bacterium, assembly GCA_017549705.1. GTDB lineage: Bacteria > Bacteroidota > Bacteroidia > Bacteroidales > F082 > Limimorpha. The sequence continues at coordinate 3,298 of JAFYNO010000012.1, forward strand.
ATTTTTTATCTAAAATTTGTATCTTTGCAGTTTGTAAAACTTTCAAAAAATGGCACAGAAACCGTCAATTCCTAAGGGCACTCGCGACTTCCTGCCGGATGTCATGATGCGCCGAAATTATATATTCGACACGATAAAAACCGTGTTCAAACGCTTTGGTTTTCAACCGATTGAGACCCCGTCGATGGAGAACCTTTCCACCCTGATGGGCAAATACGGCGACGAAGGCGACAAGCTGCTGTTCCGTATCCTCAACTCAGGCGACTTCATGTCTTCAGTGGAGCAGAACGGCCAACCGCTTGACTCACTGAAGCTTTCAAGTAAGATCTGCGAGAAAGGTCTCCGTTACGACCTCACAGTGCCGTTCGCACGTTTCGTTACGATGTACCGCGACCAGATCGCGTTCCCGTTCAAACGCTATCAGATGCAGCCGGTGTGGCGCGCTGACCGTCCTCAGAAAGGTCGTTACCGCGAGTTCTACCAGTGCGACGTCGATATCATCGGCAGCGACTCACTCCTCAACGAGGCTGAGCTCGTGCAAATCGTCGATGAGGTGTTCAACAAGCTGGGAATCAATGTGGTGATGAAGATAAACAATCGCAAGGTGCTCGCCGGAATTGCCGAATACATCGGAAAACCTGACGCTCTCGTCGATATCACTGTGGCAATCGACAAACTCGATAAAATCGGTATCGACGCGGTGAACGCCGAACTTGCTGAGAAAGGTCTCGAACAGTCGGCAATCGACCGCCTTCAGCCGATTCTCTTTATGAAAGGCACCGCCCGCGAGAAGATGGCGCAGCTGAAATCTATCATGAACGGCATCGAAGTCGGGACAAAAGGCATCGAGGAGCTTGAAACTTTGTTCAACTACTTGGATGTCATGGGATTACGTATCGATTACGAACTCGACCTTACCCTCGCTCGTGGCCTTAACTACTACACCGGAGCCATCTTCGAGGTCAAGGCGAAAGACGTGGCGATGGGTAGCATCTCGGGCGGCGGCCGTTACGACAACCTCACCGGAATCTTCGGTCTGCCTAACGTTTCAGGTGTAGGAATTAGCTTCGGCGCAGACCGCATTTACGATGTCTTAAACGAACTGAACCTCTTCCCGGAGAAGAATTCCGAGAACACCGAGGTCATCTTCCTGAACTTTGGCAAAAACGAGGAGCTTTATTGCCTACCATATCTGCAACAGCTTCGCCGTCAAGGCATTAACGCCGAAATATATCCTGATGCAAGCAAGATTCAGAAGCAGATGAAATATGCCGACCAGCGCAACATCCCAGTGGTGGTGATGGCAGGCGAGACCGAGGTAAACGACAAGACTTTCACCGTGAAATGGATGAAAGAAGGTCGTCAGGAGAGCGTGAAAGCTGAAAATTTAATCGAAATAATCAAAAAATAACATACAATGAAGACACATTATATCTCAACAGAAACCCTCACTTTTGAGGAAGTCAACCGAATTATCAGCGAACATTGGCAACTCGCATTGTCAGACGACGCAAATCAGCGCATCCAGAAGTGCCGCGACTATCTCGACAAGAAGATGGAGACGCAGAAAACCCCGATTTACGGCGTCACAACCGGCTTTGGCTCACTCTGCAACGTCAACATCTCGAAGGAAGACCTCAGCACTCTCCAGAAAAACCTGGTGATGTCGCACGCTTGCGGCACCGGCGACCTCGTCCCGGAAGAGATCATCCGCATCATGCTCCTTCTGAAGATTCAGAACATGTCGTATGGTAACTCTGGTGTGCAACTCGTTACAGTTCAACGACTTATCGACTTCTTCAACAACGACGTTCTGCCTGTCGTTTACGACGAAGGTTCACTCGGCGCTTCAGGCGACCTCGCACCACTCGCCAACCTCATGCTGCCTCTGCTTGGCCTCGGCGAGGTTCATTACAAAGGCGAAATCCGTCCGGCCGCTGAGGTTTGCAAGATTTTCGGTTGGGAGCCTATCACACTTCAATCGAAGGAAGGTCTGGCGCTGCTCAACGGCACACAGTTCATGTGCTCATACGGCACCTACGTGTTGCTCAAGGCATTCCGTCTGCAGTACCTCGCCGATATGATTGGCGCTGTCTCATTGGACGCTTTCGACGGCCGTATCGAGCCGTTCTTCGACCAGATTCATCAGATTCGTCATC
>JAFYNO010000097.1 GCA_017549705.1 Bacteroidales bacterium
AGGCTACGACATCGACGTGTATCGTAACAGCGACGAAGTCGACATGGAAGACGACGTCGACTTGAAGGAATTCAACGACGAAATCGAAGACTGGATCATCGACTCACTCAGAAGAATGGGCTGCGACACAGCTAAGAACGTCCTCGCCTACACTCCAGAGGAAGTGGCATCACGCGCTGACCTCGAGATCGAGACAGTGAATGAAGTATTTAAGATTTTACAGGCAGAATTTGCAGAATAATTAATATCAACTTTTATGTCCGAAGAAGTTAAAAGCATCAGATTATCAAAGGCTGCGAGGGAGTTCAACGTGGGCACCTCGACAATTGTGGAATTTCTCGCGAAGAAAGGTCAGAACATTGACCCTTCTCCTAACACCAAGCTCACAGAGGAGCAGTATGCCCTCGTTGTGAAAGAATATCAGGGTGAGAAAGAGGTGAAAAAGAACGCCGACCAGCTCGGAAACATCGCATTCAAAGGCAAGACTATTACCGTTGAGACGACGGAAAAACCGAAAGTCGTTGAAGAAGAGGAAGAGATAGTATCCATCAAGTCGAATATCCTTGTTAATGATAAGAAGGATAAAGAGGATAAGATGGATAAGATGGATAAGATTGAGATAAAAGATAATAGTGAAAAGATAAAAGAAGAGAAGAAAGAGACTAAGGTTGAGGAGAAGAAAGAAGAGAAGATAGACGCCATCAAGTTGAATGTGGTGGGTAAGATTGACTTGGACGGTGGCAAGAAAGCCAAGGAGCAGAAGGGTAACGGACAGCCCGGGAGCACTGGCAAGAAAGAAGAGAAGCCACAGCCTAAAGCAGAGAAACCTGCGCAACCTGTAAAACCTGTGCAGCCTGAGAAGCCGACACAACCGGTACAGCCAGCACAGCCACAGGCACCCGCACAGCCTGAGAAGCCAGCACAGCCAGCACCAAAATCTGAAGCTGAAGACAACTTCATCCCTACCAAATTTACAAAACTGGAAGGCCCGAAGATTGTCGATAAGATTGAACTTCCAGTGGAGCATAAAGGCAAGGGAAAGCCTGTAGCAACATCTGGCGAGGATAAAAAAGATAAGAAGAAAAAACGCAAACGCATAGGCAACGGACCTGTGAACCCTAACGAGATTGCAGGCGCTGACAAACCTAAAGACAAAGGCGGCAAACAACAAGGTCAAGGCGGCAAGCCAGGCAAGGAAGAGAAACGTTCAAAAGACCGTTTTAAGAAAGGTAAACAGCCTGTCTTCGAAGAAAAACCTGAGCTTTCTGATGAAGAGATCCAGAAACAGATCAAGGAGACACTCGCAAGACTGTCGCCATTAGGAAAATCTAAGACTTCAAAGCACCGTCGTGAGAAACGTCACAACATCCAGAACGAGCTTGAGGAGGAAAGAATGCACGAGATGGAGGAACAGAAAGTCCTCAAGGTCACGGAGTTCGTCACTGCCAACGAGTTGGCCACATTGATGAACATCCCTGTGACCAAGGTCATCGCCACCTGCATGAGCCTCGGCATGTTCGTCAGCATCAACCAGCGTTTGGATGCTGAGATTCTGCAAGTGGTGGCTGAGGAGTTCGGCTTCAAGGTCGAGTTCCAGAGCATGGACGTGCAGGAAGCCATCGCCGAAGCCGACGAGCCGGACAATCCTGAAGACCTTGTCCCAAGAGCTCCTGTCGTCACCGTCATGGGTCACGTCGACCATGGTAAGACAAAGTTGTTGGACTTCATCCGCAGCACCAACGTGGTGGCTGGCGAGGCCGGCGGTATCACGCAGCACATCGGTGCTTACGAGGTGAAGACCAGCACAGGCAAGAAGATCACCTTCCTGGATACTCCAGGCCACGAGGCGTTCACCGCCATGCGTGCCCGTGGTGCCAAGATCACTGACGTCGCCATCATCGTCATCGCTGCTGATGACAACGTGATGCCGCAGACCGTCGAGGCTATCAACCACGCCCACGCCGCTAACGTGCCTATCGTTTTCGCTATCAACAAGATTGATAAGCCAACCGCTGACCCTCAGAAGATCTATCGTCAGCTTGCCGACATGAACATCCTCGTTGAGGAATGGGGCGGTAAGGTGCAGTCACAGGAAATATCAGCAAAACAAGGTATCGGTGTCGACGAGTTGCTCGAAAAGGTGCTTCTCGAAGCCGAGATGCTCGACCTCAAAGGCAATCCAAACAAATTAGCCAAAGGCGCTGTCATTGAGTCGGCACTCGACAAAGGACGCGGTTATGTGGCAAAGGTTCTGGTTCAGGAAGGAACATTACGCGTTGGCGACATGGTGCTTGCAGGCACAACATACGGCAAGGTGAAAGCCATGTTCAACGAGCGTAACCAGCCGTTGAAAGAAGCAGGTCCTTCTACCCCATTGCTGCTGTTAGGTTTGAACGGCGCTCCTCAGGCGGGTGATAACTTCAACGTGATGACCGACGAGCGCGAGGTGAAGACCATCGCTAACAGACGTCAGCAGCTGCAGCGTGAGATGGGTATCAGAACCCAGAAACACATCACCTTGGATGAGATCGGACGCCGTATCGCTATCGGCGACTTCAAGGAGCTCAACATCATCGTCAAAGCTGACGTGGACGGCTCTGTGGAGGCTTTGTCAGACTCATTGCTGAAGCTCTCAACAGAAGAGGTGCAGGTCAACATCATCCACAAGTCGGTGGGTGCCATCAGCGAGGCAGATATCATGCTTGCATCAGCATCAAACGCCATCATCGTGGGCTTCAACGTACGTCCTACGATGCAGGCTAGAAAGATTGCAGAAAAAGAACAGATCGATATCCGTCTGTACTCAATCATCTACACTGCTATCGAAGAAATCAAGGCAGCTATCGAAGGTATGTTGGCTCCTGAGATTCAGGAGGTTGTCACATGCAACATCGAGATCCGTGAGGTGTTCCACATCAGCAAGGTCGGAAACATCGCCGGCTGTATGGTGCTCGACGGCAAAGTCAACCGCCAGACTAAGATTCGTCTCATCCGCGACGGCATCGTGGTCCACACAGGTGTACTCGGCTCACTGAAACGTTTCAAAGACGACGTCAAGGAGGTTTCAGCAGGCTTCGAATGCGGCTTGAACATCGAGAACTTCAACGACATCAAGGTTGGAGATATCATCGAAGGATATACTGAGAAAGAAGTCAGCAGGAAACTTTAGTTTAAAGTTGAAAGTTGAAAGTTTAAAGTAGTTGTAAAGTGTAGAGTTGATAGTTGATAATAAACAGTTAGTTGTTATGAAAAGATTTGTTATCACCTTATTAATACTCCTTACGGCGAGGCTCGCATATGCCGGCACAATACTCTTCGATGGTTTCGAATATGCCAACCATGACGGCGAGACTCCTGTAGGATGGGTGTGTGACGACAACTCTTGGCTCTGCGGTTACCTTGACAAAGACCACAACCGCACTCCACACGATGGCAACTGGTATGTCTACACTAACGCCAACGACTCATGGATGTTCATGGAAAATATGATGAGCACTCAGTTGAGATATCGCTACTATTTCTGGGCAATATCCGATGGCGAATATGATGTGGAGTTCTGGGCTGGCAGCGGTCCTTCGCAAAGCGAGATGACGACATTACTTTTGACAAAAACCGTCAACACCAGCGAGTACCAACAATTCATGGAATATATCGATACGGTAGCCGTTAATTATCAGTATTTTGGGATACATGCCATCGCACACGAGGGGGCATATTATCTCACCATCGACGACGTCCAAGTGGATATGGTTGACAAATACGAAATAACTGTCACTCCGCCAAGCTACAGCACCACATTGACACCTGGGGAGCAAACAGGATTCAGTTTTATGTTTAACAACCTCGGTTATGAGCCGGCAAACGTCATCATAACGCCATCTAGCGACTATTTCACCGACATCAATCTCTCCATAGACGGGACAGTGGTCACCACATTCCATGCTGAGCCCAACGAATCATTAGAGATACGCGGCGTGGCAACCATGCTCCCCAGCATAGAAATAGGCACGACCTGCTGGATTGACATTTTATTCGACCTCGACTGCAGCTGTGCCTCTACGATGTTCACATTATGGGCTATTGCCGAAGAAGAATCTGTGGAAGAATTTGGATATACTGCAATGAACATCTATCCTAACCCATCGACAGGCGACGTAACCATCGAAGGCGACGGAATAGTTACCATAACCAACATCCTCGGACAAGAGGTTTTAAGCAAAGAAATAATGGGGAAAGAGACGCTTACACTTGGCTATGGCATATATTTCATAAAATTAAACAACAGATTAACCAAAAAACTTATCGTTAAATAAAACAAAGCCATGAAAAAATTTACTCTATTGATTCTTGCCATAATCATTGGCAGCTTCACCGCTAACGCGCAATTCGGCGGTCTTATTGAAAAAGCAGCAAAGAAAGCACAAAAGAAGACAGAAGAGAAGATCATTGAAAAGACTACTGAGAAGGTCGCCGACAAGGTATCAGACGCCATCTCCGACCAGATTCCAGACGAGCCTATTGAGGAGCCTGTCGCCGAAGAAGCTCCCGACGAGCCTCTTACCTACGAAGGTATCATGCGTCAGATCATGCCGATTCCGACAGCGCAGCAGATGATAAGCTACAAAAAAGCACAACTCAACGGACAAGGCTTGAAGATGATGTCAAGCCCTATCATGAAGTATCAGATGAAGGTCCTCGACCTCCTCGGCAAGGTATATCAGGTACCTTATCAAGGCGCCGACTCAGCACAGATTGTCGATGATTCATACAAGTTTGCCGAGTTTTATTCAGGTCTCAGCAGAGAAGAAATCGACATGCTTTCGCAGATGAGCGAAGAAGAGCAAGAGGCATATCTGCAAGAGCATTATCAAGAGGGACAAGCCGAAGCGGCGATGTTGGAACAGGCTATGGAAGCCAGCAAATATCTCGAGCCGTTGCAGCCTACCATCGACAGATGGACTGCTGTTGGTGACAGAGCGTTGAAGGTCTATGAAGAAGCTGACGCGCAATGTGCGGCGATCTATAAGAAATATGCTGAAAACCTCACAACTGAAGACGAGGACACTCGCAACCCTTACCTTCTCAAATATTATGAAGAGGCAGCACCAATCATCCGCGAAGCCGTCGTGAGAGCCTATGAGATACGTCTCAACGAACAACTCCCTATAGCGATGGAGCTCGAAGAAGAGATGGCGAAGATTCGCGCCGAGCATCAGGATGCTATTTCAGTAATGCTCAACTACGCTCAACTCACGGTATCTTCATGTCTTTCAGAATCACTGAAGATCATCGAGATTCCGGAATATCCTGAGGAATGAGAAAGCTTGTCATATTATTATTTCTTGTACCATTCCTGTCGGTAGCCCAAACCTTCACCGACAGCAATCTTCCTATTGTCATCATCGAAACTGACGGCCATGTCAATATTCCTGACGAGCCTAAGGTGTTGGCAACCATGAAGATAATTTGGCATCAGGACGGGTCGAGAAATTATATGTCGGATGTTAGCAACCCAGCTTATCTCAACTACGACGGACGTATTGGCATTGAGCGACGTGGAAGTTCGTCGCAGATGCCGCAAAAGAAGCCTTACGGGCTTGAGACCTTGATGGATGACGACGTCACAAACAACAACGTCAGCATCCTTGGCATGCCAAAAGAAAACGACTGGATCTTGAACTCTCTGGCCTTCGACCAGACAGGCATGCGCGATGTTATTTCTTACGAGATGTCAGAAAACCTTGGGCAATACACACCTCGACGAGTCTATTGTGAAGTAATTATTAACGACGATTACAAAGGACTTTATGTCTTCATGGAGAAGATTAAAGCTGACGACGAGCGTGTAAATATCGATAAAGACGGCGGACATATCGTCCAGACAGACAGGTCGGAAGGCGGCTATTATGAATGGGAGATGGAAAGCAACAACGGCGGTTGGTGGGCTGATCCAGCGGTATTTATCCACGTATATCCAAAACCTGAAAATATAACTGCTACACAACACAACTACATCAAAAGTGTGTTTTTAGGCCTCGCAGATAAGGCAGGAAATCATAACACAACCATCGAAAACGGTATCCCAAGCATCATCGACGTCTCCACCTTCGTGGATTTCATGATGTTGGCCGAGTTCTCATCTAATGTCGATGTGTATCAATTGAGTACGTATTTCCATAAAGACAACGGCGGCAAGCTGCGTGCCGGTCCGATTTGGGACTATAACCTTGCATACGGACACGATGAGTTCGGAAGCCGAAGCCGTTACGATGTTTGGCAGTTTTTTAACAATGACAATACAGGTCCGAAGTTCTGGAAAGACCTCTTCGACACCGATGAGTTCAGATGCTATCTCGCAAAACGCTGGTTTGAGATAACAGCAGAAGGTATGCCATTGAATTACAATGTGGTTTGTGAGCGAATGGACGAGATCGACGCCTGGATTTCTGAAGCCATAGCTCGTGATAACCAACGTTGGCATCAAATGCAGCAACATGCGTCCGAAGTGAATGCCATGAAATCATGGATTCAACAGAGAATCAATTGGTTAAACAACAATATCGGCTCTTATAACGGTTGCGACAACGTTGATATGCCACCGCTTGTCATCTCCAAAATACATTATCATCCGGCAGACATTGACACAATCAACGGCAACAAGTTGGAGTTTATCCAGATAAACAACAACGGAGATGAAGATATCGACCTCACAGGCGTTTATCTACGTGAATTGGGCATCACTTACCGTTTCCCGAACGGTGCACTCCTACCCGCTCGCGACTCGTTAGTATTATGTTCCGACTCATTGACATATATTCAATATTATAACGATTATCCTTTCGGAGAATACAATAGAAAACTCTCCAATAAATCAGAGAAAATAGTCATTGCGGATGCCTGGGGCAATGTCATCGATGAGGTACATTATGCTGATTCAGAGCCATGGCCTACCGAGCCAGACGGCAACGGTCCATACCTGCAACTTATTGATTTAAATTTAGATAACAGCATAGCTGAAAACTGGACATACCGTTATCCTTTCGAGAATATTGATGAGATATCCGAAAAGAAATCCATGGTTTATCCTAATCCTAGCGACGGAATTGTCAACATTACGTCGAATATAGAGATGTCATCTTGCCAAGTCCTAGATATTCAAGGTAATTTGTTGATTGACAATGTTTTATCAAACAACAGCTTCACAATAGACATCAATGATTTGGCATCAGGATTATACATCTTAAAAATTCAATATTTTGACAAGTTATCACAATATTATAAAATCATCAAAAAGTGATAATTAAATATCAAAAACGCCATTAAAACCCCTTATTTCTTTTTTATATTTTTTTATTAAGTTATCGCTATTTTTCATATATTTGCAACTTTGAAGAATATTGATTTAAGGGCGTTTTATGATAACTTTTAAAGACAGAATAACTCTCGGCGAAGTAGAAAAAGTACTGTATTCAGGCGAAAATATTGAAGTTTCCAAAGAATGGCTGGCTCGCGTCGACGCCTGCTACAGGTTTTTGGAGAAGTTCGCAGCCGAAAAGGTTATTTACGGTATCAATACCGGCTTCGGTCCGATGGCACAATGGCGTGTCGACGACCGTTATCTCACAGATTTACAATACAATATCATACGCAGTCACGCTACAGGAGCCGGCGAGCCCCTTGACGACGTTTATGTGAAGTCGGCGATGATTGCCAGACTTGGAACAGTTTTGCAATGCCGTTCAGGCGTGCATACCGACGTGGCTAACTTATTGATTTCGTTCATCAACAACGAGATCTACCCTTTCATCCCTATGCACGGCAGCGTGGGTGCAAGTGGCGACTTGGTGCAGCTGGCACATATAGCACTCTGCTTGATTGGCGAAGGCGAGGTGCATTACAAAGGCGAATGGCATAAGTCGGCCGAAGTGATGAAACAGCTCGGCCTCACTCCGTTGAAGATGCACATCCGCGAAGGCTTGAGCATCACCAACGGCACATCAGTGATGACAGGCATCAGCGTGGTGAATCAGCTGCATGCTGAGAACCTATTAGATTGGGCTACTTTGGCAGCCGTCTGGATGAACGAGATTGCCGCTTCGTTTGACGATTATATGTCGGAAGGCGAAAACGCTCCGCGTCGTCATGAAGGACAGCAGGTGATGGCACGCAGGATGCGCGAACTCTCGGAAGGCTCGCAATGCCTCAAAAAACGCGCTCATGAGCTTTACGACTACGGACATAAAGACGTGAAGGTTTTTGAGCATAAAGTCCAAGCTTATTATTCATTGCGTTGCACTCCGCAGATCCTCGGTCCTATCTACGACACCTTGCTCAACGCCCGCAATATCATTGAAGACGAGTTGAATTCGGCATGCGACAACCCTATCGTCGATCCGGAGTCACAATACGTTTACCATGGCGGAAACTTCCACGGCGACTATATCTCGCTTGAGGAAGACAAGGTCAAGATTGCTTTGGTGCGCCTTTGCATGACGGCGGAACGACAGCTTAACTACCTGTTCCACGACCGTATCAATGGCATCTTGCCTCCGTTCCTCAACCTCGGGACACTCGGTCTGAACTACGGAATGCAGGCTTGTCAGTTCACCGCTACCTCGACAACCGCTGAGTGTCAGACACTTGCGATGCCAAACTACGTGCACAGCATCCCAAACAACAACGACAACCAGGACATCGTGAGCATGGGTACCAACACAGCGTTGATCTGCAAGCAAGTGGTCGAAAACTGCTTCCAGGTGATGGCTATTCAGTACATCGCGTTGGCTCAGGCAACAGACTGCCTGAAGATTGCCGACAAGCTCGCTCCTACCTCACGTAAAGTTTACGACAAGATCCGTGCTATGGTGCCGCTCTTCATCGAAGACACGCCATTCTACAAGGACATTGCGAACGTTGAAAACTATTTGAAAACCAATAAATTGAATCTGAAATAATGAAATACGCTCTCATCACCGGTGCCTCGCGCGGCTTGGGCAAGGCAGTAGCCTTGCGGCTCGCCAAAGACGGCTTTGCGGTGATTATCAACTATCAGTCGAACAAGGAGGCTGCCGAGGACACTTTGCGCCAAGTGCAGGACGCAGGAGGCTTTGGCGAGCTCATGCCTTTTGATGTTTCGGACCCTAAGGCGATTGAAACGGCTCTCGAGGCATGGCAAGCCGCGCATCCTGACGATTACATCTCCGTTTTGGTCAACAACGCCGGCATCCGTAAAGATAACCTCATGATTTTCATGCAGGATGAGGAATGGAACAAGGTGCTCGACACCACCCTCAACGGATTCTTTTACATCACACGCCGTCTGTTGAAAGACATGATGATGCACCGTAACGGACGCGTCATCAACATGGCGTCGTTGTCAGGAATCAAAGGGCTTCCGGGACAGACAAACTACTCCGCCGCGAAGGCAGCGCTCATCGGAGCGACGAAAGCATTGGCACAGGAAGTGGCAGCGCGG
>JAFYNO010000098.1 GCA_017549705.1 Bacteroidales bacterium
AGGCGGGGAAAAACAATATAAAGATTATGAAAAAAATTTTCTTTGTTTAATTATTTCTTTGCTCCTTCCATGACGAGTTTTCCTTTGTAGTAAAGGTCGCCGTCAACGTAGTATGCTCTGTGGTAAACGTGAATTGTGCCTGTTACTGGGCATGTTGCCAATGTTGGAACCTCAGCTGTGTAGTGAGTTCTTCTTTTCGCGCCTCTTGTATGAGACTGTCTTCGTTTAGGATGTGCCATTTTACACTATTTTTTAATTATTACTTATCTATTTTACTTTTCAAATCTTTCATCATTTGTTTCCAGGGAGTCTCTTCTTCCTCCTCGGTTGTCGCCTCCGACTGAGAGAAGTTGTGCAGTTTCGCCAGGACTTCCTGGTTGCACAAGCTCTCGTCGTCGTGCGTTCTGTGAATCGGGAGCGACAGAATGATGTATTCATAAATCAAATCACTCAAATCGAACTCGCTGTCGTTCTTTGTGATGATGATGACATCTTCGTCCTCGTCGCCTTTTTCGGCACCGTATTTCAGGTAAATCTCTGCCGAGTTGGCTATAGCCTGCTCATAATCATCACCGCATCTGTCGCACTGAAGAACCACCTTTCCTTCAAATTTCATCGTCAAAATGAACATTGTCTCCATTTTTTCGACGCCTAAAAGAAGGTTCACAACTCCTTTTTTAACCTCCGAATAGTCTTTATCTTCGAAGAAGCTGTCGTTGATAACATATTGATAATCAGTATGTCCGAACGGCAAGCCTTCCAGTGGAATCGTGAATGTGTTAACCTCGTTCTTCATTTTATCCAATTCGGGGTGCAAAAATAGTATTTTTTTTGTTACGAATTACAAAAAATTAATTTTTTCACGTCATTTCGACTGAAGCGAAGCGGAATGGAGACCTGAGCTTGCGAAAGCATTCACCTCTGGTGAATAAATCTTCGACTCAGTTTGCAGGAGATTTCTCGACTCCCTACGGTCGCTCGAAATGACGACTAACGGAGTGCCTCTTTCAAAACTTCGTCCAACGGTTCATATATCGGGTAAAACGCCTCGTCGCCGAAAACGTCTCTTGCGATATATGCTTTCACCAGCTGCGCTGTCATGGTTTTCGCCACCTCTTTCTGCTCTTCAGTACCGGTAATCTTCTTTTTCTTCGCCTCTTTCAGAATCTCGTTCCACATCGTATCGGTGAACCTGAACTTCTTGTCGAGATTTTTCTCATCTCCATATTTCAAAAGCTCATCGCGATGTGTGTCGGAATAGTCGAAAGCATATTGGAACACTATGCTAGCGTTAACGATCTTGTTGAAGAAATATTCTGTCGAGTCTTGCTTCAATGGCACGTAGATATCTGGCATGATGCCACCGCCGCCGTAGACGGTTTTGCCGCCTGGAGTGATGTATCTCAGCGAGTCAGCGAAGTGGATACTGTCGGCGCTGAACATCTCTCCGGAGTTGTATCTGTCGTAGGCTTCGTAGAGATATTTCTCTCTGTCGCCGTCGTAAGGCTTCTGTATGCAACGTCCCGTTGGGGTGTAATAGCGTGCCACTGTGAGTCTCAGCCCTGCCCCATCGCCAAGGTCAAACTGTTCCTGCACCAGTCCTTTACCGAATGAACGGCGTCCGACAATCGTGCCTCTGTCGTTGTCTTGAAGCGCGCCGGCGACTATCTCGCTTGCCGAGGCTGAGCCTTCATCAATGAGTATCGTCACCGGAGTGTCTTCTAGCATACCGCGCCGGCGCGCGAAGATGTATTGCCTGTCGCGATGCTCGCCTTGCGTGTAAACAATCAAGCTGCCCTTTGGCAAGAACTCGTCGGCAATGTCCACAGCCTCAACAAGATAGCCGCCTGCATTGCCTCTGAGGTCAAAGATGAGTTTCTGCATGCCTTGTTTCTGAAGCTTCTTCACTGCATTCACAAACTCCTTGTGCGTCGTCGCGATGAACTTCTCCAGCTTTATGTAACCTGTTGTCTCGTTGATCATATATGCCACATCGACGCTGTAAGTGGGTATCACGTCACGGGTGATGGTGAAATCGAGCAACTCTGGCACCCCACGGCGGTACATCTTCACGTCGACTTTAGTGCCGCGTGGTCCCTTGAGCTGTTTCATCACCTTATTATTATTAATGCCGACGCCCGCGATGAGGCTGTCGCCAACATACACTATCCTGTCGCCCGCCTTGATGCCGACCTTCTCCGACGGTCCACCCTTGATGGTGCTGATGATGGTGACGGTGTCTTTCTCAATCCTAAACGTCACGCCTATGCCTTCGAAGCTGCCTTGCAGATCCTCGTTGACTTCTTCAAGCACCTCCGGCTCAAAATATTCGCTGTGCGGGTCCATCTTGTCGATGACATTATTCACCGCCTCGACCTGCATCTTGTTTATGTCGACAGTGTCAACGTAGTTATTTTCAATGAGATAAAACACCTTATCTATCAGGTTCATATTGCCGCCCTTATTAATAAAGGTGTTGGCGTTGTTTGAACGTGATATCACTATGCCGAGCAGCACGCCGAAGGCGGCTGCGAGGCTTAAGTAAATAGGTGTCAGATGTTTACGTCTCATTTATATTGCTGCACTTGACAACTCGATAGTGCCGTTGAGTCTTCTGAACAATCCTTGAAGCACTGTGCCTGGACCTACCTCGATCACCTGGTTGACACCGGCGGCGATCATGTTTTCCATGGTCTGTGTCCAGCAGACAGGTGCTGTCAGCTGCTTAATAAGGTTAGCCTTGATAATCTCAGGATCGGTCACTGCCTGACCTGTAACATTCTGATACACAGGGCATATACCGCGCACGAACTTAGTCTTTTGGATGGCCTCGGCGAGTTCTTCGCGTGCCGGCTCCATCAATGGGCTGTGGAAAGCACCGCCGACCTTCAATGGCAATGCGCGTTTTGCGCCGGCTTCTTTCATCTTCTCGCAAGCAATCTCTACGCCTTTCACGCTGCCTGAGATAACGACTTGACCAGGACTGTTGAAGTTTGCTGGTACCACAACTTCGTCGATAGACTCACAGATCTCACGAATCTTCTCATCGTCGAGGTTGATGATGGCTGCCATGGTGCCCGGGTTAGCGTCGCAGGCTTTCTGCATGGCCATAGCACGCTGTGACACAAGTTTCAAGCCGTCTTCAAATGTCAGAGTCTTGTTTGCGACGAGTGCCGAAAACTCTCCCAATGAGTGACCAGCTACCATGTCTGGCTTGAAATCATCAAGCATAGCTGCCAAAATCACTGAATGAAGGAATATTGACGGCTGCGTGACCTTAGTCTGACGCAGATCCTCATCGGTACCCTCAAACATAATATCTGTGATGTTAAACTTCAGGATGTCGTTTGCTTTATTAAACATTTCCTTTGCCTTCGGGAATTTATCGTAAAGATCTTTTCCCATTCCTACAAATTGTGCTCCCTGTCCAGGAAAAACGTAAGCTTTCATATTGTTAATGTAAATTTGTTCCTATTAAATTTAAAAACTCTGCTCTTGTCTCGTTTCTTTCGAATGCTCCGGTGAAATCTGATGTCGTCGTCACGGAATTCTGTTTCTGGACGCCTCGCATGCACATGCAGAGGTGTTTTGCTTCGATGACGACGGCGACTCCAAGCGGATGCAATGCCTCGTTGATGGCTTCTTTGATCTGTGTCGTCAGGCGTTCCTGCACCTGCAGACGGCGCGCATAAACCTCAACGACTCTCGCTATCTTGCTCAACCCTGTGATATATCCGTTAGGAATATATGCCACATGTGCCTTTCCGATGAACGGAATCATGTGATGTTCGCACATCGAGAACAACTCTATATCCTTGACTATCACCATCTGACGGTAGTCTTCTTTGAATCTTGCTGAGAGCAGAATCTCCATCGGATCCATGTTATATCCCTGTGTCAGAAACTGCATCGACTTCGCCACACGAAGTGGTGTCTTCAGCAGACCTTCACGGTTTGGATCCTCACCCAAAAGCTGTAAGATAGCTCTGTAATGCTCCATCAGCTTCTCGGTGCGCTCAGGATTGAAATGCTCAATCTTCTCGTAACCTATAATTCCGTTGTTATCTTCCATCTGATTTCTTTTCTTTTTTTGCGAGTTTATACGTCTCAAAGACACTGTAAATCAAATAATAAGCGAGGAAAGTAATGGCAAAACGCTTGGCATCTTCCTTAAAAGTGATGGCATACATAAAAATGATTGCCAGATAAAGCATCATCTTCACGACAGTCGAACCCATATAGAAGTTGGCAAACTTCCGCATGTCTTTTTTCTTTGCCTTCTCGCTTAAAAAATACACCACTATGCTGACAATGAAGAAGAATCCTGCGATGGCAGGCCACCATATCGTCAACATATTACGCATTATTATCGACGCCGCGATGACCACCAGCGTCAATATGCAGAGGTGTTTTATGAATTTGTTCATTTCTTAGGTGCTTCTGCTACTTTTGGTGACATGTCGCACTTACCTGTGAAGATAGCGCCCACCTCAATGAACAGTTGTTTTGTATAAAGCTCGACCTCCAAGCGTGATGTCGACTTCAATGTCGTCAACTCTTCGACTCTCACATTACCCTTGACCTGACCTGAGATGTCAGCGCTGTTGCATATGACTTCACCTTCTATGATACCTTGCTGTCCGATGACAATCTTGCCAGTGGATTTCACTGTTCCGATGATTGTTCCGTCGATGCGGATGTCGCCAGCGGCGTTGATTTCTCCCTTAATGGTAGTTCCATTGCCAATGAGGTTGTTTCTTGCAGGTGTTTCTTGATTTGTGCTCATAATTCTTATTTGTTATATTGATGCCAAAAATCCAGATACTCTTCAACATTTTTCTCTTGATAGAATATCGGATAGTTCGACACCGAAATGATTAATACTTTATAATTTTCTTTGTCAATTCCTCCGAAGACATAGTCGTTGATGAACAAAGCCGTCTGATAATCAATAGCTTTATCAACATTTTCAAAGCTCTCGATAGACAGCAATGCATCTTCTTTGTTGAGCATCAAACTTTGTATTTTAAGCTGATCCATACGGAAATTGTTCTTGTTAAAGTCGCTGAGACGTACCTTCAACGGGTTGACGCGCACCTTCTTGTTTGCGATGATCAACACGTAGTATTTGTCGTTAGGTCTGAAGGTATAAGGCGACTCTTTTTCGACCACCTTGTCGTCTTTCGGACGTGCGCTCTCGATGTTGAGACCGAGGTTATACATGTCGTTAGCTTTCAGCAAGACATCCAACGCGAATGGTTTGATGCTGCTTTCCGGATATTTCTGGACGAGACGCAGCAATGAATATGCCATTGAATCGACCACCTCGACATAACCCAACGATACGGCATTCAGGAACTCGAAGCGTGGCATATAGAGTGTGTCGTCGGCAAACTGCTGACGAGCCTTCTTCACGTTCATCATAACACGTTGATACTGACCATTTTGATATGCTTCAAACGTCTTCGAATAAAGCTGCTCTGCTGCAGCGCCTTTTTCATGTTCTTTGACAAAATAATCCGGGTCAAGGATGATTTTCGCCTGATTTGACTCAGGATATTTCGTCAAGACGAGGTTTTTATAACGTTCAGCATCAGCGTTTTCGTTGCGCACGCTATGCATTTTATAGAGATAATACCATGCCGAGACTTCATTGCTGTTGTCAGGATAGCGTTCGGTCAGTTCTGTGTACGCCTCGATGGAATGCTGATAGTCCTGAAGATCGCTGTAATAAATGAATCCGATGTTGTTAAGAGCCTCCGCAATCTGCTGGTTTGCCAGATCTTTCGCACTCTGTGTGAATGGTATCTGTTTCAGATAATAACCTCTGTCGATAGGCGTATATTGCGTGGTATCTTTACTTATTTCAAGGGCTTGAAGGTATTTTTCGCGCTCCTCGTCACTCATCTGGGCGAGTTCCTCTTCGGTAAGCTCCGCCTGCTCTTCCTGAGCAAAACTTTGCTTGTTTGAGATGAACCAATAGTCTTCAAGAAGTCGGTTACCCCATTTTTTCTTGAACTCGTTCATACCTCTAGTGCGAATCTGGGTGTTATAAAAATACCAGTTTTTCTCATCGCCTACTGGCATTTCTGTTCCACCCTCGTCGATACCGCCATTTAATGCGATTTGCGCCTCAATCTCTCGTTGTTCTTCAAGACGTTTCTGCTCCTTGATATACTCCGCTATTACATTGTCAATGATTTCATTACGTTGCAGCGAATCCATATCTGCGAGACGCAGCAAGCTGTCCTGAGTGTGATAAACAGTGAGATTAGTCACAAGGTCGGTGAGCATCACTGAGATGTTAAGTAGACTGTCATAACCTGGATATGTCCTATCCATCGTCATCACGGCAGTGTCGAAATAAGCCTGACTGAGAACGTAGTCGTTGTTGCTGAACAAGATATTGGCAACTTCCAATGAAGATTTTATCTTCTGGATATTATTCGTGGTGCTTGTAGCCACCGACTTTCTGAGATAATTCACGCCATCCGGTTGGTTCTGATTCTCAAATGCCACGCCAGCCATAGCGTAATAGATGCGATCTTTGAAGTCGGTGTTTTTCGAGTCCTTAAGCATCTTTTTCAGCATCTTCATGATGGTTGTGGTGTCAGCATCATAACATCTCGCGAGGTTCATCTTAGCCTCGAAAGTCATCTCGTATGATGGATGCTTTCTGATGACGTTTTTAAACTGCTCTGTAGCTCTCGGCTTGTCATTTTGATGTGAGTAAATCTGGCCCAGAATATACATCGCACGGGTCTTGTTATATTTGCCTTTAGCAGTGAGTAATGAGCTTCTCAGATATTTCACTGCGTCATTTTCCTTGCCTTGAGCGATGTAATAATCGGCATAGACGAGGTCGATATTAGTACGAACAAATTTAGGCATCTTATCCTCGTTGTCGTTCGCAACGAGTATCGACTGAAGCATAGCTTCTGCTTTTTCGTATTGTTTAGTCTCGATATAAGTCTTTGCTAACCAAAGCGTTGCCGTGAATCTGTCAGGGCTATTACGATATTGTGTTGCGACATAATCGAAGGTACGTCGTGCTGGCACGTAGTCTTGTTTATAGAAGTTTGCCTTTCCCATGTCGATAAAGGCGTCGTCGATCCAGCGGACATACTCTTTGTTATTGAATCGCATAGAGTGTTTTTGAATGCACACCGCTGCTTTCTCGATGGTGCGATCCAAGGTGGAGTTGAGCGCGAGTGCGTCTTGTTTTGTTCCGTAATTGAACACACGCAACGTCTGGGTGTAGTCGTCTTTTACCGTCTCACGCAGCTGTTTTTCGCCCGCTTTGATGCTCTGGTTGCCGTTCCACCACACGTTATAATGACTCGTCATATTATGCCACACACGTCTGTTCCATTTGTTTTTCTTTGTGGAGCAGGATGCTAACATCATGACAGTCAATATCATGACAAATAATCCAAAGATTTTATATGACTTGTTTCTCATTTTCTATTTCGCGTATTTTCCGAAACTGCAAAGATAAAAAAAATATAAATACGTGTCTCGTTTTGAGAAATTTTTGTAATTTTACAAGCTGAAAAAAAGGCTGTTTTTGAATGGAAAATTTTATTGTATCGGCACGAAAATACAGGCCTTCGACCTTTGAGAGCGTCGTGGGTCAGCATGCCATCACTTCGACCTTGCAGAACGCCATACGCAACAACACTTTAGCACAGGCGTTTCTGTTCTGCGGTCCACGTGGCGTGGGCAAGACCACATGCGCTCGTATCATGGCGAAGACCATCAACTGTTTGCATCCGACTGATGATATGGAGGCGTGCAACGAATGCGAGTCATGCGTGAGCTTCAACAATAACGCGTCGTTTAACATCTTCGAACTCGATGCGGCGTCGAACAGCGGTGTTGACGACATCCGCGCCCTCATAGACCAAGTGAGGATACCGCCTCAAATCGGAAAGTACAAAGTCTATATCATCGACGAGGTTCATATGTTGTCGGGCGCGGCATTCAACGCGTTCCTCAAAACTCTCGAAGAGCCACCGGCGTATGCTAAGTTCATCCTCGCCACCACCGAAAAACATAAAATCCTCCCGACAATCTTGTCGAGATGCCAAATATTTGATTTTAAACGTATTACAGTTGAAGATATCGCCAAACATCTTCAAAACATAGCCATAAAAGAAGGCGTACAAGTCGAAGAAGAGGCGCTCAACATCATCGCACAGAAAGCTGATGGCGCCCTCCGTGACGCCCTGTCGATATTCGACCAGATGGTGAGTTTCTCGGGCAACAATATCACCTATCAGGATGTAATCACCAACCTCAATGTCCTTGATTATGAATATTATTTCGGGATGGTGGAGGACATCCTCGCCAACGACATCAACTCGATGCTCTTGCTCGTCAACGAGGTGATTAACAAGGGCTTCGACCCGCAGAACTTTATCCAAGGCATGGCGAGTCATCTGCGTAACCTGCTTCTCGGAAAGGATCAGCGTGTCGTCGATTTGATGGAAGTCAGCAGCCAGCTGAAGGCACGCTATGCCAAACAAGCCGAGCGCTGCAGTGTGCCGTTCCTGCTGAAAGCACTGGATATTGCCAACGAATGCGACATCAACTTCAGAAGCGCGAATAATAAGAGGTTACATCTCGAAGTGGCGCTGATGAAGATGGTATCTAATGTTGAAAGTTTAAAGTTGAATGTTGAAAGTAGCGGGAAAGTTGAAAGTGAAAAGTTAAAAGTTGAAAATAGAGTTGCAAATAATCCTGTAAATCAAGGCAGACAGGAGATTTCTCCACTCCCTTCGGTCGGTCGAAATGACGAGAAGCCTGCACCGCAGCCAACATCGCAACCAGTACAGCGAGTGAAACGAGCTGGAACGGTTTCTATTTTGGACGATGGACCGAAAAAGAAAGAAGAAGACGCACCTGTCGAGGTGAAAAACAACCCTTTTACGCAAGAGATGCTAGTCGGAGCGTGGACGAAATTCGTTGAGACAAATAAAAACGTGTCACCGAACTTCGTGGCTGGCATCGGGAAATATCAACCTACGCTGAAAGAAAATAACGAGATTCATTATGATGTCGATAACGTGTTGGTTGTCAACGACATCAACAACATGGGCAAACTGCGTGAACATCTGTCAAAGACGCTCAACAACAACCAGTTCACCCTTGTGCATCATATCGTTGAGAAGCCTAAAGACGACATAGCGTACACCGACCGCAGCCGCTTCGAGAAAATGGCAGAGATGAATCCTAATGTTATAACGTTAAAAAAAGGCCTCGGGCTTAACATTGATATATGAGTTTTAAAAGTTGGTTTGGTCGTAACTACCTCAAAATGAGAGGTTTTTCCTTCGTCGGGCATTATCCTGACGATACGAAGAAAAGCATTATCATATGCGCCCCTCACACATGCATCGAGGACTTTGTGATAGGACGTTGTTTCTTTTGGATGGAAGGTCGCGAGGCTAAGTTCTTGATAAAGAAAGAGTTTTTTGTACCAGGATTAGGCTGGCTCCTTAAACGTATCGGAGGCATCCCAGTCGACCGTAGCAAAGGTAACAACATGGTGGCAAAGACCGCTGCCGTGTTCAGAAAATACGACGAGTTGCATGTCGTCATCACGCCGGAAGGTACCCGCAAACGTGTAGAGAAATGGAAACGCGGATTCTATTATATCGCTGAGCTAGCGCAAGTGCCTGTGGTTCTTGGTTTTATCGACTTCAAAACCAAACGTTGCGGCTATGGACCGTCGTTCATCCCCAGCGGCGACTTCGACAAAGACTGGCCGATGCTCGAGGATTTTTACCGTGGCATGCAAGGCAAAGTGCCCGGAAGATTCAATTTAGAATAGTTTTTGAGACTTTTTGAGATGAAAAATAAGTGGTTTAAAGATTTTAAGAGCAAGTTCAAAGTCGTCATCATCCACCCTGACACGATGGAGGAAAAAGGCGGCTTCAGCATGAGTAGACTGAACTTCTGGTCGACATTCATCGTTTATTCATTGATAATCATAGCAATAACGACCTGTGTCATTTTTTTCACCTCAATCCGTGAGCTCATCCCGGGATATACCGACGTTACTCTCGACCGCCGAGTGTATAACATGGAGCGCAAAGCCGACTCCATCGACGTTATTTTTCATCAAAATGAAGCATATATCGAGAACCTGAAACGTATCATCAACGATGAAGATATGAGTAGCGACAACATGATGGTGCGGTCGAAGACCTACGTCAACGTGCCAGCTTTCTTTGTGCCGATGACAGGTCTCGTCACCAACCATTTTAACAGCAACAACAAGCATTTTGGTGTCGATGTTGTGGCTAAAGACGACGCTGTCATCAGGGCAACGGCCGACGGCACGGTGGTGTTCTCCGACTGGAGCGTCGAAGGCGGATATGTCATTGGTATTCAGCACAATAAGAACCTTGTATCGATATATAAACATAACGCTTCGGTTATGAAACACGTCGGCGAAAAAGTGAAAGCCGGCGATGCCATCGCCATATTGGGAGGAGGCGGCACCACATCGACAGGACCACATATGCATTTCGAGCTGTGGTACAAAGGAAACGCCCTGAATCCGGAAGATTATATTTCTTTTGAAGGAAAATGAAAATTTCTGTGATTATTTCCATTATTTTTCATATTTTTGCAGCTTAAAAAAATTGTAACTGAAAAATGACGGTTTTAATCAAGATAATTCAACTGATTTTAGCGCTCTCAATCCTCGTAATCATCCATGAATTCGGGCATTTCATCGCGTCTCGTATTTTTGGGGTGAGGGTTGAAAAGTTCTATATGTTTTTTGATTGGAAATTCTCTATTTTCAGATGCAAAAAAGTCAACGGAAAGTGGAGATTTAAGTTTTTCTGCAAAAACGAGCCTGAAAAATATATCACTCACGAGAGAATCGACCCTATAACGAAGAAGAAAGAGTATGAATATGAGCCTATTGACTTAAACACCTTGCCTGAAGACGACTGGCGTCGTGCTGAGGACGCTACGGAGTTTGGTCTCGGTTGGGTGCCGCTCGGTGGTTATTGCAAAATAGCCGGCATGATCGACGAGTCGATGGACCAGGCGCAGATGGCACAAGAGCCGCAGCCGTGGGAGTTCCGCACCAAACCGGCATGGCAACGCCTCATCATCATGATAGGCGGCGTCTGCATGAACGTCATACTCGCCTTCGTGATATATATCGGCCTCATCGCAAGCTACGGCGAACAATACATCCCTACATCGGAAGTCAACAAATATGGCATCACCGTCGACAGCCTAGGATATAACCTCGGCCTCCGCGATGGCGATAAGATCTTGACTGTCAACGGAAATTATATTGAGGACTTCAGCCAGATCCCGATGCAGATGATTCTCGAGAAGACCGACTACATCGACGTGGAACGCGACGGCGACAACGTCAGAGTGGAGCTCCCTGAAGACGCTGTGAACCAGATACTTAAGGCACGCTCAACATTCATCAACACACGGATGCCTTTCGTGGTGGGAGGATTCTCCAACGGCTCATATGCCGAGAAAGCCGGTGTGATGGCAAACGACAAAATCATCGGCATCAACGAGGTTGAGACGCCTTATTTCCAAGACTTTAAGAATAATATCGGCGGTTACCGCGATACAGACATAGCGCTGAGAGTAGTCCGCGACACTGACACCATGACCATCGTCACACATGTCGGCAGCGACGCCACGATAGGAGTGTATGCCGCCCAGACGCTGCAGGTCGCGACGAAGGAATACACCTTCTTGCAATCAATACCGCAAGGTTTCAAGAAGACCGGCAAGGAACTCAGCGACTACTGGAAACAGCTCAAGCTCATCGTGAAGCCGAGCACCGGCGCCTACGAGAGCCTCGGCGGCTTCATCACCATCGGCAGCATCTTCCCGGATAGCTTCATCTGGGAACAGTTCTGGCGCATGACAGCATTCCTCAGCATCATCCTCGCAGTGATGAACATTCTCCCGATACCCGGCCTCGACGGCGGTCACGTGCTCTTCCTGCTTTGGGAAGTCATAACCCGCCGCAAACCAAGCGACAAATTCCTCGAAAGAGCCACAACGATAGGATTCATCTTCCTTCTCATCCTGCTGATCTACGCGAACGGCAACGATATCATGAGGCTTTTTAGATGATATATTAATATAAGGTGTTGAAAAAGTGTTGAAAACTTTTAAAATCATACAATAATTAAAAAATATAAACGTTAGAGAAAGACGTCATTTTGTATAAGAATGCATAAGATAGTAAAGATATTGGTTTTAATAATGACTTTGGCGACAGCGGGTGCGGTATGTGCTCAGCAGGCGCCAATCTTCACCAATTACAGTGATTCTTATGCAGTTATCAACCCTGGATATTACGGTTTGAGCGAGGGCGTCAACGCTATGGGAATATATCGAAACCAGTGGACGGGCTTCAAGGACGACGTCACTGGAATGACAGTGTCGCCGGTCACATTCCTGGCATCTGCCGATATGCCTATCAAGGTGTTGAGAGGCGGTGTCGGCATCTCGCTGATGAAAGACCAGCTAGGTTTCGAGAACTCTGTTGGGCTTAACCTCGGTTATTCCTATCACATGGACCTCGGCGCCGGCGTGCTAGGCTTGGGATTGGCATTCAACTTCAACAATCGCACCGTCGACTTCAGCAAGGCAAAGCCTTTGCACGACAACGACCCTGTCATCCCGTCAACAGAACAGAGCGATATGCTTGTTGACTTCAACTTCGGACTGTTTTACACTGTGCCGGAGACTTTTTATGTGGCGTTTTCTACCACAAGTTTGATGCAGGCCAAAGGCAAAGCGCTGGAAGGCACATCATCGACAAGCGCAAGCTTCGTTGGCGACAGAACCTTCTATCTTGCAGCAGGTTACGAGTATCAGTTCCTCAACCCGAAGTTCCAACTTAACCCGTCGATGTTGTTGCTCAGCGACATCGCATCAACACAAATTAACGTCAGTGCGCGACTTTGGTACAATAATAAGTTCAGTTTCGGCGTTAATTATCGTTACCAGGAGTCAGTGGACCTGCTGGTAGGCTTTGTTATTAAAGGAGTACAGATAAATTATGCATACGATATCAATACATTAGGTCTGAAATTAAACGGTTCGCATGAGGTGTCATTAAGTTACTGCTTCAAGCTGGATCTTGAGAAATCACCGCGTATCTATCGTAGCATCAGATATTTATAGAATATAAGTTATAAAAATAAAATGATGAAAAAATTTTTGTTAATCAGCTCATTAGCATTGATGTTAGTCGGATGTGGAAGCAGCAATGAAAGTGGAGAATTGGTTGGTGTTAGAAAGACCAAGCCATTTTATCAGCCGGATCCTTATGGCATGCAGTTTGTTCCGATGGGAAGTTTCACCATGGGTATTGGTGGTCAGGACATCACTTCTGGCAACCTGGCTCAAGGCAAGATGGTGTCGGTGGCTTCTTTCTTCATGGATGAGACTGAGATTACCAACAATGAGTATCGTGAGTTTGTGAACTATGTCCGCGACTCCATCGCCCGCGTGTTGCTGGCAGAAAACGGATTCTCAGAGTATCAGATCACTCAGAGCAAGAAAGGTGTAGTGTATGAGAATCCTATCATCAACTGGGAAGAGAAGATCAACTGGAAGAGCAACGATCCGCAGTACCAGTCAGCACTCGAAGAGCTGTACATTCCTGAGAACGAGCGTTTCTTCGGCAAGAAAGAGATCGACGCCCGTAAGCTCAATTATCATTACAGCTGGATCGACCTCAGATCAGCAGCGAAAAAAGAGTTCAGAGATGGCAACTCATACGACTATCGTCAGGGCTCTTTTGCTAACCGTCCGCAAGGCGTGAGCGACCGTACAACCTACATTCACAATGAAGATATCAACGTGTATCCAGATACTTTAGCATGGATTCACGATTATTCATATGCTTTCAACGACCCGTTGACGGAGCATTATTTCTGGCATGAGGCTTACGACAACTATCCTGTTGTGGGTGTCAGCTGGACTCAGGCAAGAGCGTTCTGTGTATGGCGCACTGCTAAGCTTAACAGATATATCATGAACCATGGTGGCAGAGGCCTGATGTCGGAGTTCCGTCTGCCTACCGAGGCTGAGTGGGAATGGGCTGCCCGTGGCGGTCATCAACTCAACCCATATCCATGGGGCGGTCCTTACGTCCGTAACGAGAGAGGCTGCTTGAGAGCCAACTTCAAGCCGATGCGCGGCAACTACATCGCTGACGGCGGTCTCACCACAGTGGTGGTAGCTCATTATCAGGCCAACGACTGGGGCTTGTACGACATGGCAGGTAACGTCGCCGAGTGGACGCTGAGCGCCTTCGACCCGTCGTCATATAACTTCACATGGGATATGAACCCTGACTATCAGTACAATGCGAAACCAGACGACGACCCGTCGATGAAGAGAAAAGTGGTTCGCGGCGGCTCATGGAAAGACGTGGCATATTACCTCCAGGTCGACACCCGCACCTATGAATACCAAGATACAGCGAAGTGCTACATCGGATTCCGTTGCATCCAGCCTTATCTCGGAAGAAACAAAGGCGACGAGCCAAAAGGTTCACGTTAATAAGCAGATAAATAAAAAAGATAAAATAACATTTTAAAATTCTCAATTATGAAATTTAATGAATTAGCAGAAAGTAGAGGCTACAAAAACTTCATGGCTAAGCTTTATGGTATTGGCGCATCTGTCGTTATGATCGGTGCATTGTTGAAACTCACCCACATGCCATTGTTCGGATGGACAGGCGCTCCGAACTTTATGTTGACATTAGGTCTCGTCACTGAAGCTATCATATTCTTCTTCTCGGCATTTGAGCCTATTCACGTTGAACCAGACTGGAGCCGCGTTTATCCAGAGCTTTGGGACATGTATCATGGCGACGGCACAGCTCCGACAACAAAGCCGGCTGAGAGAAAAGCTAATAATTCAGGCAACGGTGACCTCATCACCGACAAACTCGATGAGATGTTTGAGAAAGCCAACATCAACTCGGTGACATTAGAACGTTTGAGCGCCGGTTTGAACCGTCTCAGCGAGAATGCAGGCAAGATCGCCGACGTCAGCGAGGCAGTGTCAGCAACAAGCAACTACGCCAAGGCAATGAACAAAGCATCTGAGTCGGTGATGGCACTCGACGAACAGATGGCAAAATCAGCATCAGGCGCAGCATCATTCAACGACGCTAACAGAAGACTCAACGACAGCATGTCGCTCTACATCGAGAAAGTCAACGCATCAGCAACAAATACCGACGACCTCAACCGCCAGCTTACAGACCTGTCGAAACGTATGTCAGCAATGAACAACGTTTATGGCAATATGCTGAGCGCAATGAACATCAAAGCTTAACATTTAAATCAGAAGGAAATGGCAGGAGCAAAAGAAACACCGAGACAGAAAATGATCGGTATGATGTATCTGGTCTATACGGCATTGCTTGCAATGAACGTATCTGCCGATATCCTCGACGCTTTCTCTATTGTTAATGATGGTCAGGAAAAGACAAACGCCAGCATTGAGATGAAAATCAACGACCAATATGCGGCTTTTGAAGGTCAATATGGCAAAGAACCTGAGAAGACACAGATTTATTGGGACAAAGCTATCGAGATTCGGGAGAAAACCGACGAGATGATCAACTATATCGAGAAAGAGGTAAAACTTCCTCTGTTGATGGCCGTTGAAGGTATCAACTCGGAGCAAGAAGTTATTAATCGTAAAGAGAAACCTCTTCTCAGAAACATTGAGAAAGCCAACCCGAAGAACAGACGTGTTTTTTATGAGGTTGAACTGAAAAATATCGGTAAGAAAGACGATTACGACATCCCTACCACCATCATGATTGAGGAAGGCAAGGCTACAGAGTTGAAACAGAAAATCGCTGAATACCGTGAGTTTATCGTCAACACTGTCGAAAATGCAGGCATCAGCGGTTATAATAACAAGGTTGGACTGCTTACCGACTACGACCAGAACGGCGAACCTATGTTGTATTACAACGCCGACAAGGAAGTCGTTGATTGGGAACACAAGAACTTCAGCCATATCGTGTTCGTTGCCGAGATGGCTATCTTGAACAAGATTGTTGGTGAGGTTCAGACCACAGAATACGACGCCGTTGGTGATATGATGGACAGAATCGGTGCCACCGACTATAAGATCAACAAGCTGCAGGCTAGAGTCATTGCAAAGAGCGACTACATCACTCAAGGTCAGGACTACGAAGCCGAAGTGTTCCTCGTGGCAGCCGACACTATGCGTAACTTCGACGCCAAATATACATTGGGCACCAGCAACTTCACAGGCAAGGGCGATGTCAAGACTGCTAGAAGTCATGGTGGCATCGTGAAGCTCAAGATACCGGGAAAGAACGTCGGTGAGCAGCGTTTTGCAGGCGTCATCGAGATGACCAACCCTGAGACTGGCGACACCGAGTATCATAGCTTTAACGCTTCATATATCGTGGCACAGCCTTCAGCGACAGTGGCTCCAACCAAGATGATGGTGATGTATCAGGAGCTTCAGAACCCTATCTCTGTGTCAGCTCCAGGCGTGGCAAGCGACAACCTCATCGTTAACGTTGAAGGCGGCACACTGACAAAAGACCAGGGCGCTGGTAACTACTTCGTCGAAGTCGACAAAGGCGCCAAGACAGTGAAGGTCAACGTGTCGGTTAAGCACGACAACAAACAGGTGGTACAGCTCGCTACACAAGAGTTCCGCGTCAAGCCAGTGCCTAACCCTGTCGTCAACGTCGGCGGTTACATCGTGGGCGGTAAAGTCGATAAAGAAGAGCTTCTCGTGGCAGGCCGCGTGGCAGCAACGATGAAAGACTTCGACTTCGAAGGATACAACTACACCGTGGATTCGTACACAGTGTCAACATATAAAGGCAACTTCATCGATAAGAAAAACAACGGACCGAGATTCAACGCCGAGGTCATGGAGCTCATCAACAGCGCCAGATCAGGACAGAGAATCACATTCCAAGACATCATGGTGAAGAGTCCTAAAGGTGAATTAAGAAATATGGGTTCAATCGCAGTAGTAATTAAATAGTTATGAAAAAAATAGGTTTAATTTTCGCGACATTGGCATTATTGCTGATTGTTAATGCCACAGAAGCTATGGCTCAGAAGAGAATCGTCCCTTACCCAGACGTGAGAGACAACGATATCATGTGGCAAAAGAGAGTGTGGCGTGAGATCGACTTCCGCCAGAAAATGAATCTTCCTTTCTATTACCCGATAGAAAGCCATGATAATCAGAGAAGTCTCATCAACGTGCTTATGGACGCGCTGAAAGAAAGCCGCATCCAGGCCTACGAGGTGACCCCAACAGGCGAGCTCAACAAGCCTGTCCCGTACTCAAAGCTGATAAAATCTCTTGACAAAGAACGTCAGATTGAGACACGCGACGACTACGGCAACGTGACTGGAAGCCAAAACATCACCATCTCATTCAAGCCAGAGTCGGTGACACGTCTGCGTATCATGGAAGACTGGTATTTCGACAACAAGAGAAGCCAGATGATGGTGAGAATCAGAGCTATATGCCCGGTCAATATGAGAGAGGTCGACACCTTGCAGCTGCCTAACGAGCTGTTCTGGATCAAGTTCGACGATAGCACCCGCGTGGTGTTATCAGAGGCTCCGTTCTACAACAGAGGCAACTCAGCAGCCCGCATGTCGTACGACGACGTGTTCTGGAAACGAATGTTCGACAGCTACATCTACAAGGAGGAAAACGTCTACGACCGCAGCATCAGCGACTACGCTAAGGGCGTCGAGGCAATGCGCGAGTCGGAACGCATCAAACAAGAGATCATCGACTTCGAACAGAACGTGTGGGAATACTAGTTCCAACAAGTATGGCAACAAAAAAGATTTATCTTGCCGGTGGCTGCTTTTGGGGCACCGAGCATTATTTCAAGATGATAAAAGGCGTAGCTGACACTAAAGTCGGCTACGCTAATAGTATAAAAGAAAACCCCACCTATAAAGAGGTGTGCAGCGGCGCTACCAAGGCTGCAGAGACCGTCATGGTGGAATACGACCCTGACGACATCAGCCTCGAGTTTTTACTCGATATGTATTTTCACGCCATCGACCCGACTAGCGTCAACCAGCAAGGCCACGACGTAGGGTTACAGTACCGCACCGGAATCTACTATACCGATGCTAATGATTTACCGACCATCAATAAGGTGATGGACGAGCAACAATCCAAAATCTCAGGCAAGATAGCCGTAGAAGTGATGCCGCTGCAAAACTTCTACACCGCAGAGGATTACCATCAGGATTATCTGGAAAAGAACCCTGACGGCTATTGTCATCTGCCGTTAGAGCTGTTTGAATTTGCAAAAAAATGCCGCGGATAATCTCCACGGCATTTTTCTTTTCATATAGTATTTAAACTATTCTGCAGGTGTTTCTGCTGGCGTCTCAGCTGGTGCCTCAACAACTTGCTCCATTTCAGCCTTCGGCCACCATGGACGCATATCCTTTGGAAGAATGAAGTAAACCGCCACGCAGAGGCAGATGAGCAAGAACAGCCATCTCAGCATTCTCTTCCACCATGGAGCTCTGGTTGTGAACGGGTCTTTTGTCTTCACGATAGGATATTTAGCGATGCTTGTCAATGTGGCGCCGAACTTGGTGTTGACAAGGATCCTCTGGTTCAGAGCCCAGCCGTTGGCGTTCAAGACAGGCGCAAGGTTGCGTTTGCGGAGCTTCAGCCATGCCATGATCATGCTTGGACCTGAGATTATCGCTATGATGGCTGCGAACAGAATCACCCAGTGATACCAATGCAAGCCAAGCCATGCAAACAATCCGCCGATAGCTGCAGCCACCATACCTAATGCCAAGCCTATCGCAGCGAAGATACCAGCGAACTTAGCGATGTCGAATGGCGGCTTCACCTCTGCCGGCTTCGAGCCGTCGGTAGGAATCTCAGCGTTATTGATCTTCGAGTTGGCGTCGGCCATCACCTTGGCGTCTTTCTCGGCAGCGCGTTTGTTGATCATGTCTTCAACAGACTTAGCCATCTTGCGGTAAGGCGACCAGAATGCCTGGCGGATGCTGATAGGATTCTCTATGATCTTGGTCACCACGGCGTTCCAGCCGAGGCCGTCGTTGTCATAGAACACGGCGTTTTTGCCCACCATGATAGCTCCGACGTCGCCGTCGGTCACGACGGCGGCGATGTTCAAAGTGCCTGGCTTGCTCTTGCATGTGCAGTCGCAGTAAAGGATGTACATGTTGCTGAGCGGCGCCATGGTGCCCTGAGCGCCCATATCAGCCACCTTGATGCAGAGGTCGCAAGCGCGCTCGTCGATATAAAGCGTACCGGCCTGGAAGATAGCTCTCTTGTCAGGTGAATAGAAGTCGCTGAAGGTCACGAAGTTGGTCAGCAAGGTGTAGAAGTCTCTGTAGAGATGCAGCAGCTTGTCGACTTGGTCGATGGCGTTCGACTTGCTCTCGAGGGCTTTATCCTGTGCCACGAGGTCGAGCAGCACGTCTTTCTTATTCTCTTCGAGGATGGTCTTAGCGGCATCGTAGCCCAAGCCTTCGACGGCGGCACCGGCCTTGGCGCCCATCCAAGCGTTGTAAGCATTGAACTTAGCCACCATCGCAAACCACTGTTCTTCAGTGATATATTCTGCGCCTTTGAATTCTTTGTCGATGACGAGAGCCTTGAGGTTTGCCATCGCGCCAGCCCATGCCGGGTTGACTTCCTTGCCCAACGGCAGCTTATGCTCCGCGTTGACGCGTGCCAACGGGTATGTGGCGATCTCGTCGATGCTGGCAGCGAGGTTGTTGCCACTGATCTCGCCAATCTTTGCTGATGAGACGTCGAGCACTGCTGCGCTGTCGGCGTTGAATGAAGCGAGTTTGCAGCGCATGAAGAAATCTTCGACTTTATCTTTCACTGCCATCACGGCTGCGAGAGCGTTTGCTGTGTCGTCGCCGTATGGGAAGATGTTGGCTTTGTCGGCGTCGCCGGCTTCTTTCCATGCCTTGAAGTCTGCCAATGCGGTGTAGAACGCCTCTATCTTATCGGTGTCGATGCCTGGGTCGCCGCTGCGGTCGGTGACGCCGCCCATGCAGTCGATGATGCTCTTGATGAGAGCCTTAACAGCCTCGTCATCGGCTGAATTTTCGGTGATGATGCCGTCGCCGTTGAAACGTGTCTTAGCGAAGATAGCGATGCTATCCGACACGTCGGCGATGGAGATATTGTCTTTCTCAAGACCAAGATTCTCAAGGATTTGCTTTGATGTCTCGAGGAGATGAGCGCCGTCTTCGTTGGCTGTGTTAAATGCCGTGAATGGGATGAACGCCTCGCGTTTCAGCAAAAGTTCAGGGTCGTTGATGACCGATGTGAGCCATTTCGACGCTGCCACGATCTCTTCGATGTGGATTTTGCCGTCACCGTTAGTGTCGAGCATCGTCATGGTCTTTTCGTCAATCTCAAGGTTTTTCAAAGGGCAGCTCAAGGCCGTCCAGAGTTTTCTGTCAAGCTCATCCAAATGCAGGATGTCCTGTCCCGACTCGATGTTCACTCTTGTGACACCGCCTACTGTCGAGAACTTCCAGTCGTAATTGCCATTTGATTTCATAATGCTATTTTTTAAGTTGATTGATATTTTTTCTTTTTCGGGTCGCTTTCATATTATGTCATTTCGACCGACCGTAGGGAGTGGAGAAATCTACAGCACTAGAAAGGAGTAGATTTCTCCATTACGCTTCGCTTCAGTCGAAATGACGATCAGTAGGCACAAATTCATAATTTATGTTTTTCCCTATTGTCAAAATCGTGTAATAAGCATCCGGATAATGGTCTTCGAGCGCGTCGATTCTTAGATAAACGACATCTTTGAAAATTGTCAAGTCGCGCGAATGCGAGTGGCCTTGAAGCACCATCGAGACGTCGAATCTGTCGAACAAATCTGCCAAGTCGTAGGTCTCCTCAAGGTTGAAATTGCTTGTATGACCTTGCGACATATCTTTCTTGAAGAAATGAGTGTGCGTGAACACTATGATATGTCTAAATCCTTGATTTTTCTTCTCTTTTAAGGTTTTCTCCAGCCATTCTCTCTGGTCGACGCCAAGCGTGCCGCTGCCCGTCTCAAGGGCGATGTATAAATCCTTGAAACCGCTAACGGTGTGCACCTCAAACCAATATGTCGACGAGCCGAATCTCGAATAAAACTCTTTCCATTGGTTGAAATATAGGTCATGATTCCCAGCGCAATAATATATCCTCTTGCCTGCGTCAGCAACAGGCTTCACATGCTCTGCGAAATAATCGAAATGTCCCGTTGCGTTGATGAGGTCGCCGAGACATAAAGAGAACCCAGCAGCATCTGTATCTGCAAGATAATCATTGACAAACTTATCAAGATTGTTTGTCGAGTAGTCGACATGGATGTCGCTCATCGCATACACTTTATACTCGTCGGGAACCTCCATGAAGATGTCGTAGCCATGATTCTGGTTATATTCCATCGACTGCGCGAAACGCTCATCCGGCGACTCGTTAAAGGTCATGAAAAGCCCTAGGTAATCGATGTTTTTCCCACAAGATGTCATCAACAGCAATAAAACGACGAAAATTGTCATTTCGAGCTTGTCGAGAAATCTACTCCTTTCAATTGCTGTAGATTTCTCCACTCCGCTTTGCTTCGGTCGAAATGACAATTTGTTTATATGTCTGTTATTTTTCATTTGTTTCTATTTTTTTGAGGATTTCTCCATTCCGCTTCGCTCCAGTCGAAATGACACACCAACCCGCATTATCGCCTCATAAAACTTCACTGTACCATGAAAAATCCCAGCCGCTTCGAGGGTGCCTTCTGCTATCGCACTCCATCTGTCTTTGAAATCCCATCTTCCGCCGAGCGAGAAAATCGGCTCCCACATGCGTTCGTATTCGTATTCATTGAAGTTGCTGAAGACTGCGTACACATCCCACGGGTGGTCGTTGCCTTTGAGGTTTAACCTGACTTTATAAAGAAGGTTAAACGGCTCAGTGACATAGTTTTGTAGCGAGTGCCAATCTCTTCCAAAGGCGTCGATAGTCCTTGAGAACAGTCCCGCCTGCACCAGGAAATGCCGCATCCTGAAGCCGGCGCTGGCAGCATACACAAACTCGTAAGTCTTATAATTTGCAAATATCCTTGAATGCAGCGTCCCGTCGAGGAAAAGATATCCGTTTGTGCAGACATTAAACGCGGGGCTCACGGTCATCCCCATCGAATAGACATTTTCTGTAAGTGCTTCTAAATTAAGGTTAAAGTCGGTGTTGTTGATTTGCATGGCGCCTTGCACGTCCAGGCCTCCATACCATTTATAGGTGCCACTGTACCCGCACACTCCCTGCACCCTGACCTCCTGAGCATCTAAAATGGTCATGAAAAACAGACTAAGCAGCAATGGAAGAATTTTTTTTCTACACATATTTCGCACACCATTTATTATCATCGCAAATTTATAAAAAAAACTATCCGATTTCACACAAATTTTTAGTATTTTTGCTTTCTAAAATTTTCAGATATGAAAGACTTGAAAGACTACGTACGTTCCATACCGGGTTTCCCGAAACCAGGCATCATTTTCCGTGATATAACCACCTTGATCAACGACGCTGATGGCTTTCATCAAGCTATTGACGATATGTGCGACAAGGTGAAAGACATTGATTTTGATGTCATTGCAGGTGCTGAAGCTCGCGGCTTCATCTTTGGTGCAGCTATGGCTTATAAGATGCACAAGCCTCTGGTCTTGATCCGTAAAAAAGGGAAGTTGCCAACCAAAGTCATCACCCAGGAATATGACTTGGAGTATGGTACCAGCCGTCTGGAGATGCATGTCGACAGCTATAAACCTGGCACCAAGGTGCTCATCGTCGACGACCTGCTGGCTACCGGCGGCACCACCAAGGCCATCACGCAGCTGGTTGAAAAGACTGGCGGTGTAGTGGCTGGCATCAGCGTACTCATCGAGCTTGTCGACCTGAAAGGACGCGAGCGCCTGACCGATTACCCAGTCTTCAGTTCAATAACATTCGAAGGAAAATAATAATGTACGCTCTTTTCAAGAAAGAAATAAACAACTTCCTCAGCTCCCTTATCGGGATTATGGTGGTGGTGGTGTTCCTGCTCATCACCGGACTGTTCCTGTGGGTTTTTAAGAGCGATTTCAACATCATGTCATATGGCTATGCAAGCCTCGACAGCCTGTTTATCCTCGCTCCATGGGTGTTCTTGTTCCTCGTGCCTGCCGTCACCATGCGCTTCTTCGCTGAAGAACGGCGCACCGGCACCATCGAGATGCTGCTCACCAAACCTCTCTCCGACTGGCAGATAGTGGGCGCCAAATACCTCGCAGGCGTCGCCCTCGTGCTCCTCGCACTCATCCCCACTTTAATATATTACATCAGCGTGGCACGCCTCGCCATGCCTGTCGGCAACGTCGACCACGGCGGCATCTGGGGCTCCTACATCGGACTGTTTTTCCTCAGCGCTGCATTCGTCAGCATCGGCGTGTTCAGCAGCTCCGTGACTAACAACCAAATTCTTGCTTTCATCCTCTCGGTGTTCCTCTGCGGATTTTTATTCATCGGTTTTGAGTTTATCTACTCGCTCTCCCTCTTCGGAAAAATCGATCTTTTCATCCAGCAGCTGGGCATGTCGGCACACTACAGCTCCATGAGCCGCGGCGTCATCGACACCAGAGATCTGATATATTTTCTTAGCGTTATCGCGTTGTTTTTAAGCCTGACAAAACTCACTTTGTCGAGCAGAAAATGGTAGGAGGGCTTATGGAAAACAAGAGAAAAAATATCAAACGCAACGAGATAACATCACTGTTTATCACCTTGGCAATCATAGTGTTGATAAACATCATCGGTTCGTTCGTATATACACGTTTCGACCTCACTTCTGAAAAAAGATACACCCTCTCAGATACTTCAAAAGACATCTTGAGAAACCTTGAAGACTATGTCTATTTCCGCGTATATCTCGATGGTGAGTTTCCAGCAGGTTTCAAGAAGCTTCGCAAAGAGACAAAAGAGATGCTCGATGAGTTTCGTGCTTACTCCAAGTTCATTGATTACGAGTTCATCAACCCTTCAGAGAGCAACGACCAGGCTGAGCGTCAAGAGACGTATAAGATCCTCTGGCAAAGCGGATTAAACTATTATACTGAGACGGTGCAGACCAACAACGGCATGCAGTCGATCATGATTTGGCCTGGCATCATCATGAGTTATCGTGAGAACGAGATGGCCATCGACCTCCTCTCGGGACAGTCGGGACAGAGCCAGGAGACTGTGCTTAACAACACGGCTCAAGACCTTGAATTCAAGCTCATCAGCGCGATAAAAGAGATATCTACTAACAACAAACAAAGTATCGCTTTCGTGGATGGCCACGGCGAGTTGAGCGACATGGAGGTGTACGACATCGCCAACACCCTCGCAAAGAAATATCTCATCAAACGCGCCACGCTCAACGAGCAGCTCAACTCTTTGATGAAGAGAGACCTGGACCGTGACAGCAATATCGTCATCAAGCCAGCCTTCAATGCCATTGTCATCGCCAAGCCGACAGAGCCTTTCTCCGACAAGGATAAGTTCCTCATCGACCAATATATCATGTACGGCGGTAAGGTGATGTGGCTTCTCGACGCCGTCAGCGCCGACATGGACAGCTTGCAAAATGCCGAGTCGACGATGGGTCTGGCACTCAACCTCAACCTCGATGACCAGCTGTTTAAATACGGCCTCAAGCTCAACCGCAACCTGCTACTCTCCTACCCTTGCGCACAGATCGGCCTCGTCACCGGACAAGGTGCGAGCTTGCAGAGCATGCTGCTGCCATGGTATTATTTCCCGCTGCTCAGCCCCGCATCAGAGCATCCTATAGTGCGAAACCTCGAGGCAGTGAAGGCCGACTTCATAAGCTCTCTGGAGCCAACGACATCGGCACCTGAGATACAAAAAATACCGCTTCTGAAGACATCCGATTACACCAAAGTGTCGAGCGCACCAGTGTATATCTCGTTGGATATCCTCAACCAACGTCCAAACGCCTCCATGTTCCCACAAAAAGGCATGACAACGGCATATCTGCTCAACGGAGTGTTCACATCGGTGTTCGAAAACCGCATGCCACTCGGCATCACACAGTCGGCAGAGATAGGTTACAAAGAAAAAAGCGTGCCAACCTCTATGATTGTCATCGCCGATGGCGACATCATCCGCAACCAGCTGGCACAGCTCGACTACGCAAAGAAAAACAACAAACGCATCGGATCGCCATTGCCGCTGGGCTACGACCAATATACCAACAACACCTACGGCAACAAACAGTTTATCGAGAACGCCATGTCGTATCTCCTCGAAGGCGAAGGACTTATCAACATTCGCTCACGTGAGCTGAAGATCCGACTTCTCGACATCAACAAGATAAACAGTAGCCAATTGTCATGGCAACTCATCAACGTGGTGCTCCCGAGTGCAATCATGATAGTTTTAGGAATCGTTTTGGCAGCTTTAAGAAAAAAGAAATACACAAAATGAAAAGAAAAAACCTCATCTCAATAGTAATAATCGCGATTCTGGTAATAATCGCTGGCATCCTTATCGGTAACAACCGCTATCTCAGCTCGTTACGCAGCGAGGCGTCCGACTTCACCGTTTACGACACAGCCACCGTCACGAGACTCTTCTTCGCCGACAAGAGCAATCATCAGGTAGAGTTGGATCGCCATCCCGGCTGCTGGATGGTTAACAACGAGCACAAAGCCAACCAGAAGCTTATCAACGAGATGCTCTACACCCTCACACGTATGCGCATCAAAATGCCAGTGTCTGTTAAGAAACTCGACAATATAGTAACTCGCTTGGCAACCACCAACACCAAGGTGGAGGTGTATCAGATGATGCCTCGCATCAACCTCTTCAACAAGGTGAAGCTGTTCTATCACGAGAAGCGAAGCAAGGTGTTTTACATCGGTGATGTGACACAAGACAACAACGGCACTTATATCTTGAAAGAAGGCAGCGAT
Organism: Bacteroidales bacterium; assembly: GCA_017549705.1. GTDB lineage: Bacteria > Bacteroidota > Bacteroidia > Bacteroidales > F082 > Limimorpha. Next base: position 26,097 of record JAFYNO010000098.1, read on the forward strand.
AAGGTGTATATCGTTTATCTTCATGGCTTTAGAGGCTTCATCAGCTCGCGTTTCTCAGCCAACCCTATCGACTGGCGCGACCATATCATCTTCCAAGAGCCTCTAAGCAACATAGCATCAGTAAAGCTTGAGATCAACGACGACCCTGATAACAGCTTCATTATCAACGAAAATGGCCGTTATCAATATTCGATGAACCTCCTCAACGGACAAGCTGTTGAGTTCGATACCTTGAGAGTTCTTAACTACCTGTCATCATTTAAAGATGTCCGTTTTGAGGCATTTTTAGACGATGTGGATCCTGCCCGCCGCGACTCTGTCATCAACTCGCCTTACCAGCAAAGACTGACACTCACGACGAAAGACGGCCTGAGCCGTAGCGTCACCACATACAGCATGTTGCCAAACGCTGATATGTTTGAATATAATCCTGATCTCCTCAACGACCCGGATATTCACGACAAACTCCTTGACGTTGATCACCAATACGCGCTCCTCAGCGAGGGCAACGAATTCGTGCTCATCCAAGATTTTATCTTTAAAAAATTATTGCAACCTGCTTATTATTATAGCAAGGATTACCACGAGACAATACCGCAAGTATATTACAAAGAGTTAGAGACAGTAGAAAGCCACTAGCCATTAGCTAATAGCTTTTTTCAACATATTCCCAATTAATTAACGACCAGAACTCATTAACGTAGTTCGCGCGGGCGTTTTGTCTGTCGATGTAATAAGCGTGCTCCCAGACGTCGCACACCAGCAACGGCTTCATGTCGGTTGTCAATGGTGTTGCTGCATTTGAGGTCTGCACTATCGAGAGCTTACCGGTCTTGTCGGCGACGAGCCAAGCCCATCCTGAGCCGAACAATGTCACGCAAGCGTTGATGAACTTCTCCTTAAACGCATCGAAGCTGCCAAAGTCACGCACGATGGCATCCATAAGCTTGCCGGTTGGCTGTGCCTTCTTCGGATTCGGCGTCATGCAGTTCCAATAGAATGTGTGGTTCCACACCTGAGCGGCGTTGTTGAACATGCCGCCCTGCGAGGTCTTCACAATCTCATCAAGAGATTTATTCTCAAACGGCGTGCCTGCGATGAGCTTGTTCAAATTTGTCACATAGCCGGCATGATGCTTGCCATAGTGAAACTCTAATGTCTTCTGCGAGATATGCGGCTCCAGC
>JAFYNO010000099.1 GCA_017549705.1 Bacteroidales bacterium
ATCAAGGAGGTTTTCCGTAGGGAGAGCGAGCAACAGCAACCCAGCCGCAACGTATTGCGCTACCTGTTCGACTACGCCGCCGCCTACGAGTCGATGAACACTGGGCTGATGGGTCAAGTTGCTTTCATGAACAACTGACCGGAACGGAACAGAAGGATAGAAAAGCCGCTGAATGCTCAGCGGCTTTTTTTTGTTTATTCATTTTCTTCAAGCTGTTTCAGGTATGGAAAAAATTCGTAAATTTGCGGCATGGATAACAACGACCCCAAAAAGTACGAACAAGACAACACGGAGCCGAGTTTGGCCTCCGAGCCTACAATGGCATACGGTTATTCGCAAGGCGCACCCCTCACAGGCTTGCTTGAATATCTCTATGCCACACTACCGCCAAACAGTATGCAATGGCTAGGTGAACACCTTATTGAACGTGCCCAATCTGCCGAGCAGCCATACACGATGGCAGAAATTGATGCCATGCTGGAAGAATCAGAGCGTGATTTTGAGGCGGGAAGATGTTACAGCACCGAGCAAGTGTTGCAGATGTGCAGAGAGGCGCAATCCAAAAAGCAAATGGCATGAAGGTGTCATGGTCAAAAAAGGCTGGTGATGCCGTAGTGCGCACATCGGTTTATATTTTGGACAAGTTTGGACCAAAGGCAAGTGAAGACTTCTTGCAAGAAGTGCAGCATGTGTCGGATTTATTGGAAAGCAATCCTTGTCTTGGCCCAGTCGAGCCTTTGCTGGCTCAAAAATCAAAGCCATACAGAAGCGTTGTTTTGAACCATCTGAACAAGATAGTTTATTACATCAAAGGCGACACCATACGAATTGCTGCTTTTTGGGACACCAGAAGGGAGCCAAAGGCACAAGCAGACAAGTTAAAGTAATAGAATAGATGTCGAGAACGGAACGATTTCCTAGGTTTATTACAATTGGCGGATATTCTTAAATATGACAATTACTTGAAAGCTAGTCTAAATTGCGTTTTTTATCTTCGTCGATTTTTTTATCGGCTGAGAGCGTCTTGATATGGAGGTAGAGCTATCCAAAAATCATAAAACTCTTCTTTACTAAACTGTTTATCTCTTCCTCCTCGTTCTTTTGCATAGACACTTAGGTTGTTGAGGATTTCATAACACGCTTCGTAAATGCATTGTTCGCCTTCAAGGTGCGTTTTAATTAGGGCTTCATACCCGTGTTTTTGAGGAGCAGTACAAATGCTATCACCTCTCATTCCTACATAATAAGTACCTATGGAATCATTTATCTTAACCTGTATTTTTGCAATCAGAATATTTTTTGTCAATAATGAACTATCGATTACGCTCTCCAAAGCAATAAGTGTAGATCCCTTGTTTATTTCTGCTTCAGTTTGACCAGAACCACCAACTGTTTGTCCTAGTATTGTTGCCGAATACATGAAATCCATAGGGCATCCAACAGTATCAAAAGTAATCGCTTGAACACTATGTTTTTCCTTCAGATTATCTTTTGCCCATTCAGTAAACGTTTTTTTTAATTTTCCATCTATTGTTGTTTCTTCAGTATTATTGCATGAAACGGCAAAGAAAATAATGGTTAAAAACCATAAAATACCTGTTTTTTCATTTTATTTATTTTAGGTTAGCAAGCTTTATTATTACGTATTGTGCATGTTCCCCAATGAAATCATCCAGTGAAAGAGTATATGGATACATCATATTACCACTGTATGATATTGCTGGATTTTCGTATCGATTTTCTTTTCTTGATAACCCATTATACTTTTTCAAAACAATCGCATATGCTTTATTTGTTGTTTCTAAAGAAACTTCAGCACCCAATTTAAATCTAATTGTACTTGTTTTTGCGAAATCATTCCCAAAGTCCACATGATTTCCCAAATATGCACCATAATCTTCCCATCGAGCAAATTCAAGTCTCATAACTTTTTCCATTTGCATCTTATCTCCAATAGATAGAATATACAGCAAGTGTAGGTATGTCGGGATTGTGTGATTCGGATGTGATTGACATTGTTGCCAAAACATATGTGTTTCCTCTATCGGCACGATTATAAAAATATCTGTCATCATATGAATCGTGTATGAATGTGTTACTAACAGAGATACCCGAAATTGAGATTTTATTGTATTCAATAGTAGTTGATAATTGAGGATTTAATGCTTTGAATCCCAATGCTTTTATTCTATCTTCTTCGGCTTTCTTTTTTGCTATTAAGTCGTTTATTCGTTGTATAATAGCAGTTGTTTGTTGGCTCTCTATGGAATTGGGAAACAAGTTGTTAAGTTCCATTATTCCGTTTTGAGCTTGGTCATATTCTCCATTCGAAACCTGTTTATTGATTAATGCGAGTCTTTGATCGGCCGGGAATGACAGCATTGATATGGTGTCTCGTAACTGTGAAATGTAAATAGAATCTTCTACTACCTGCTTTTTGATAGTTTCAAGTTCTCTTTTGATGCTATCATTCTCGCTTTGTCTTACACCACAACTTGCAATAAGTGCTGATGTTACACAGAGCAGCATTAATACTCGCATTTTCATAATTGAATGTGTTTTTGTGAATTACTTGATATCGATTGCAAAGATAGTGTTTTTTCCAAAAAGCCGAAATAACAAGTGGCATTTTATGGTTCCAACCTGCCTTCTATGTCATTCCTGCAGGGACAGAAGGGGAGGTGGGAATCTATAGGAGGCAGGCGGCTTGGGACGGTTTTAAAAAGCATAGATTGACTTCGTCGAATCTTCGATTTCCTCGCTCCCCACAAGCCAGCGTTGGAATGACATGCTTTTCAAAACCTGCTGCAACCAGGGGTATAAAATACTGACATTATTATGGTTATACACCTCTTTAAAAAATAAATAATTAATTATTTGGAAAGTGCGCGGAAACGCAGTAAATTTGCACGCTTTTATAGGAATCATCAATTTAAATTTCAAAACATAACACATTATGAACAAGCAGATTACATTAGAGCAAGCTGTCGAGAGAGTTCACGACGGCATGACGATTA
>JAFYNO010000100.1 GCA_017549705.1 Bacteroidales bacterium
ATGATGGAATAGGGGCATAAGACTTTTAGCAAGCATTCGGTCATCCGTTACTTTTTCTATGGGATAAAATAGGAAAAAACCAATCTTTTGGAGTAGGAAAAAAGGGGCAAAGCCCAGAAAAGGACCCCCACGGTCAATATAAGAAGCCGAATGCCCAAAGGGGAATCTTTCTTAAGGTTGCTGACTCGATATCGTCGGCAGCTACAAATGAATTGTCTTGTCCTGTCAATTGATTGAAGCCCTTGTCGGCACCTCCCACCTCTATCACATAGGTTCCATCGATGCGAAAGTCTCCTTTCTTATATCCTGCATACTCCACATCATGGGTCGATGAGGCTAACTGATTGGCGATAAATGTTTCTCTCACAGTGCCTATGCCTGGCATGACAGGGCAGAGTGCATAAAGTAAGTTGCTGTTGTCGAGATATATTTTGTCGGGTTTCTGCAAATCTGTGATAGTCTTCAGATTGGAAAACAAACGACGAATGAGTTTTGCCTCTTCCAGATGTGTAAGGTATTTTAACGTCGTAGGACGTGAGATGCCCGTGGCTTTCGACAGTTTGGCGATATCAACTTCATAAGGATTCATTTGAGTGATTACCTGTAACAGGGCCTTCAGGCTGCGGGTATTGCCGACTTCAATGTTGCGATGCTTGGTTAGCTCGACATCTATCACATAGTTGATTACGTTCTCAAGACGAGGATAATAGTCGCGCTTGCCTTCGAAGAAGAAAGGATAATAACCGTTTCGCAGATAGCGAGGGAAGTGTTCCAACGGATGGCAAACCGAGCGCACATAGGCGCAATACTTGTTGGGAAATTCGAGCAAGTCACAGAACGCAACGGGTTCGATTTTCAAATCCATGTCGAGTCTGAGAAATTCGCGCATCGATAAACCGGGCATGTCATACACCGAGATGCGTCGCGATAAATCGGCCTGCCCATCGTTGATCTGAATGAGTGAAGAACCACTCAGTACGAGATGCAGGTCGCGATACAAGTCGTATATTTCCTTTATCTCACTGCTCCATCCCTTGTATTTATGTACTTCATCGATAAAAAGCCATTTGCCGCCAATCTTTGCAAATCCATCAGCCAGTTCTGTCAAGGTATGAGTGGCAAAATAGTTGGTGTCGGCTGAGCAATAAAGTACATGACGGTCATCGGAATCAAAATGCGTCTTGATATACTGTAACAGGAGCGTAGATTTTCCGACACCTTTTGGCCCCTTTATCATAATCAAACGCGATTCCCAATTGATGCGATGAGCGAAGTCCCTGATGTATCCCATCGGAACATTGGACAGATAAATGTCGTGACGTTCAAATAGTTTATCCATATCAATTATCTTTTTGCCTTTTTCTTTATGCCAATAAATGCGTTTTACATTTTTGGGACAAAAATGTTAAGGGCGTTTTACATATTTCTATTGAATGTGTAAAATGCTTTTTACACTATTTCGGGTGCAAATATAGGTATTATTTTCGATATCTGCAATAAGTTGCATGAAAAAAGTGAAAATATATCATAAATGGTGTTGGGAAAAGTATCTGTTTGCTGATTGAGCATTCCGGTGTGATCTTTGCCTACGGACCGAATCCGGACATCGAGATGACCGCAAAGAAATGGGTCAAGGTTATTTCGATAACCAATTGAATGAATACATCAACAATGCGAAAGACTTTATTGTCCTTCTCGAAGAGAGTTCTTGTTCTTTGAGCGCGTGCTTTGGCATCAATAAAGAGGACTACAAAACTGATTGGTTTGCACTACAATTATGTAAGCATTCGGTAACCCCCGTTTTGCAAATGTCAGGAAATATCTCCGAAAAAGTTGGAGTTTTTCGGATCTTTAAAAATTCCTCCGTTACTTTTTTAATATCCAAAAAACGATATCGAAAAATGACCTTGGCCACCGTCGATGACGGCAGCCAAGGTCTTTTTCTATCACTTCACATGAATATACAGCGGATAAACATCCGCAAATAGGAAGTAAAAGATCGGCTTGAGCAGAAACGTCTTCGGGAAAGACGAATCAAACCGGTCAGAGTATAGCGCCCCATTCTTGTCAATGTTCGTGCGCTTATAATGTGCGTAAGTGTTGCTGACACATCCATACGAGATGATGTCAAGCGTCACGGGATCAGCGCCACATGCCTTCTGTTCGAGCAGAGCCACAAATGAATCATCCATCACCAGTGCCTTGTCGCGACTCGGATCACTCCAATCCGGATGCTTGGTGTGGTCATCCAACGGATTCGATAAGTCCTGAACCACGTTGTACTTCGTGTTCTTGCCCTCTTCGTTCTTGTAGGTGTGAGTCTCGCGGAACAACTTGGTCTGTCGCTCCACCCATTCTGGACACTCCAGATACCACAGGTTATTCTCCTTGAAAAAGGTCATGGTCCTAAGCTGCGTGATTGTCGATGTTTTTTTCTGTGTTGCCATAAGATTTTTTTTGAGGTTAATAATTCATGCAGTATTATGTGCAAATATCCCCAAAAAGTAAACTCCCCTGTGCTCGCCTAAGCCACCAGCACCATTTACAGAGGAAGATGAAAAAAAGCTTCGCCAGAAAAGCCATCCGGGACCCCTTATTAGGGGGAGGAAAAAATAGCAGTATTATGATGAGGATTAAGAGAATTGTCGGGAAGAAATATTATTTTTCCCGACTTTTTTGTGCATCTCGAAATTATTCCTTATCTTTGCCGCAGCATTACGACATAAAAAACAAACATCTAATTAATCTTCCTATATGAAAAACCTCCCTGGCATCTGTGACTTGCCCGACCAGCTGTACAAGTTCTATAGATTTGATCCGCAATTTCTCGAGAGCAGACTCAAAGGAGAAATCTACC
>JAFYNO010000101.1 GCA_017549705.1 Bacteroidales bacterium
ACTGTTACAGGATTGTAAGTTCCGATTTTTTCAATAAATCTACCATCACGAGGTGCGCGACCGTCTGCAATTACAATGTGATAGAAAGGCTGACCCTTTTTACCATGTCTCTGTAATCTGATTTTTGCTGGCATAAAATTAATTTTTTAATTGATTTATAATTAGTTAACTCAAACCTACCCGAGGTTTGCGGCTGCAAAAATACTACATTTTTCAATAACTTCAACAAAATGAAAAAAATATATTTTGGTTTCAAAAAAATACTTATCTTTGGAATTCGATTTTACGAAAAATCACTCATTGATAATCAACAAAAACGCATGATATGTTCTTGATATTCGACACCGAAACGACTGGATTGCCACTGCTGAAAAACGCTCCGCTGACCAACTTCGACAACTGGCCACGAATGGTTCAGATTGCTTGGCAACTTCATGACGAACTCGGCAATTTCGTTGAGTCTCAGAACCATATTGTGCGTCCGGATGGTTTTGAGATTCCTATCAATGCCAAGATGGTGCACGGAATCTCGACGGAATATGCTCTTGAACACGGTGAGCCGCTTAAAGATGTTCTCGACATGTTTTTAGAAGCTTGTAAGAAAGCTAAATACCTTGTCGGTCATAACATTAACTTCGATTTAAGTGTCGTAGGATGCGAATTTTTACGCGACCGTGGCGAAAATCCGTTGCCAAATTGGAAGGTAATTGATACTTGTACCGAAAAGACTGCTAACTATTGCCAATTCCCCGGTGGTAGTCATGGTAAGTTTAAATTTCCTAAACTTATTGATTTTCATAAACTTCTGTTTGGCGAAGATTTTAGCTCGGCTCATAATGCTTGTGCCGATGTCGAAGCTACAGCTCGTGTGTTTTTAGAATGTGTACGTCTCGGAGTGCTTGATAATCAAGATATTCCGGAAGGTGAGGAGTTCTTCAAAAAGTTCCGTGAGGCTAATCCTGATGTCATTAAACCTGCCGGAATTGTTGTTCAGCCTAATTTTGAAGAGGATAAAAAGGATAAGAAAGATAAGAAGGATAAGGAGGATAAGATTGAGGAAAAACCTGCGGAAACTCCAGCAAATACTGATGAAATCAAGTTTACCCATCTTCACGTGCACTCGCATTTTTCAATCCTGGACGGAATGTCGAAGATTCCGGATTTGGTTGATAAATGTCTGAAATACAAAATGTATGCCATGGCGCTTACCGATCATGGTAACATGTTTGGTATCAAGGAGTTGGCTGATTATTCCGATAAGGTTAATGGGAAGGTTAAGGATAAGATAAAGGAGCAGGAAGCGATTCTGAAGAAAGAGGATGCGACGAAGGAGGAGAAAGCTGCTGCTAATCAAGAGATTGAGAAGCTGAAAGGGCAGTTTTTCAAGCCGATTTTCGGTACCGAGGCTTACTGTGCACCTGTGAATATTGCCAAACGTGAAGGTCGTGCCGACCGTGGCTGGCACCTGATTTTACTGGCAAAAAACAAAACCGGATATAAAAATCTTTGTAAACTTGCATCCATAGCATATACTGACGGTTTTTACTACAATCCGCGTATCGATCACTCACTTTTGGAGAAATATCACGAAGGAATTATCGCCAGTTCGGCTTGTCTCGGTGGTGAGGTGCCGCAGAAAATCATGAACGGCGACATCAAAGGTGCTGAAGAGACGATAATGTGGTTTAAATCGCTGTTTGGTGATGATTATTATCTTGAGCTTCAACGACATAAGACAGACAAACCAGGTGGAGACCAGGAAGTTTACGCTCGTCAGGTGGAGGTCAACAAGGTGATTTTAGAGCTGGCTAAGAAGACCAACACCAAGATAATCTGCACCAACGATGCGCATTTTGTTGAAGAAGAACATGGTGAGGCTCACGACCGTCTAATCTGCTTGAGCACCGGCAAAGATCTCGACGATCCGACGCGAATGCATTACACCAAGCAGGAGTGGCTCAAGACTCCGGAAGAGATGTATAAGATATTCTCAGATATTCCGGAAGCGCTAGCAAACACTATGGAAATCGCCGACAAGGTGGAGACATATTCCATCAATTCCGACCCTATTATGCCGGAGTTTGACATCCCGAAAGAGTTTGGAACGGTCGAGGAATACAAAAAGAAATTCACTGAGGAGGATTTATATAATGAATTCACGCGCGACGAGCATGGCAACGAGGTGATGAACCGTGAGGCGGGAGAGAAGAAGATTAAGAAAATGGGCGGCTACGAGAAGCTGTACCGCATCAAACTTGAGGCTGATTATCTTGCGAAACTGGCATGGGAAGGCGCGAAGATGCGCTATGGCGAAAATCTCACCGACGAGCAGAAAGAACGCATCAACTTTGAACTTCACACCATGAAATCCATGGGATTCCCGGGATACTTCCTGATCGTGGCGGATTATATCCGTGGCGCCCGCGAAGAGCTCGGCGTATCAGTCGGTCCAGGTCGTGGCTCGGCGGCAGGCTCAGTGGTGGCTTACTGCTTGAAAATCACTGATGTAGATCCTCTGAAATACGATTTGCTGTTTGAGCGTTTCCTTAACCCTGACCGTATCTCATTGCCTGATATCGACGTCGACTTCGATGATGACGGTCGTGGCAAGGTTCTCGACTGGATTACTAAGAAATACGGCAAGGAAAAGGTGGCTCATATCATCACTTACGGCACAATGGCTGCAAAATCAGCTATTCAAGATGTAAGCCGCGTTCAAAAGATTCCGTTGCCGGAAGTCGCTACAATCAAGAGTTTCATCCCTGACCGCAGTTTCCCTGATAATATCAAGGATGAGAAAGGCAAATCGCCGAAAGTTAACCTCAAGAATTGTTACAAATACGTTCCTGAGCTGAAAAATATGCTTAATGGCGACGATGAGAATGTGTCGTCGATGCTTACATACGCAAGCGAACTTGAAGACACTAACCGTCAGGTTGGCATCCATGCCTGCGGCGTTATCATCGGTGCTGATGACTTGACAAAGTTTGCGCCTGTCTGTACCATCAAGGATAAGGACACTGGCGAGGATGTGCTTGTCACTCAATACGATGGACACGTCGTGGAAACCGTCGGTCTCATCAAGATGGACTTCTTGGGTTTGAAGACATTGACGCAGATTAAGGACGCCTTAGCGAATATCAAGAAAACTCATGGCATCGACCTTGATATCGACCATATTCCGATTGATGATAAAGAGACGTTTGAACTGTTCAGCTCGGGCAACACCATCGGAACGTTCCAGTTTGAATCACCAGGTATGCAGAAATATCTGAAAGAGCTGCAACCTTCAGTGTTTGAGGACCTTATCGCAATGAATGCGCTTTATCGTCCAGGCCCGATGGATTATATTCCAAAATTTATTGCTCGTAAGCAGGGTAGGGAGCCTATCGAATACGACTTCCCGGAGATGGAGAAATATCTCAAGGACACTTATGGAGTGACGGTATATCAGGAGCAGGTGATGCTTCTGTCGCGTCAGCTGGCCAACTTCACCCGCGGCGAGTCGGATACCTTGCGTAAAGCTATGGGTAAGAAGCAGATAGCGAAGATGATGGAGCTCAAGGACAAGTTTATGAAACAAGGTCAAGAGCTCGGTCACGACGAGAAAACGCTGGAGAAGATTTGGAACGACTGGGAGAAATTCGCTTCTTACGCATTCAACAAGTCACACGCCACATGTTATTCTTGGGTCGCATATCAAACAGCATATCTGAAAGCGCATTATCCTGCTGAATTTATGGCGGCTGTGTTGAATTCAAGCATTCGTGATGCTGAAGAAGTTATCTTTATGCTTGACGAATGCAAGAGGATGAAAATCAACGTGTTGCCACCAAATGTAAATAAATCAGAGTATAAGTTTACCGTTGATGAGAATGGAAATATTTACTATGGTTTTGGCGGTATCAAAGGCATTGGCGAGGTTGCTGATGTTATAAAAGAAGAACGCGAGGCTAATGGACGATATACCAGTTTCGCTGATTTCATGGCTAGGGTGGGAGCGAAGAACCTCAATCGTAAAGTGCTGGAACAGCTTGCAAGAGCTGGAGCTTTCAGCGATTTCACAGAACTGCATCGTGCGGCGTATTTCTACATTGCTCCAGGTGAAAAGATGAATTTCATCGAGAAGTCAATAAAACAGGTTAACGCAAGCAACGAGCGCAAAAACAACGCACAAATCGACCTCTTTGGAGAGCTTGAAGCTGCTGGTGGTGACGACCTGTTTAAACTCGACATTCCGGATTGCGAGCATTGGTCGAACATCAAGATGCTTGAGGAGGAAAAAGACGCCATCGGATTCTTCTTGAGCTCACATCCGCTTGACGCTTACGAGTATACGATAAGGTATTTCGTTGATACGAAGCTCGAACATCTAAAAGAAGTTGTCGAAACCAAGAAAGGTACCACTATCCATATCGCAGGAATAGTGACTAACTCGGCTGAAATGACTTCCAAGGCCGGTAAACCATTTGGTAAGTATTCCATTGAGGATCAGACAGGTAGCTATGATTTTGCGTTGTTTGGCGAGACGTATTTGAAGTTCCATCACCTTTTCGTATTGGGAACGCCTCTGTATATCACAGGAATCGTCCAAGAGCCTTATTATAATAGGGATTTGCCGGATGACAAGAAACGTCCGAATGAGCTGAAGGTGCTTGAAGTCAAGCTACTTGATGATGTGTTTGAGAAATCTAAACGCGAAGCGAAATTTGTATTGGATATCAATAAGTTAAACAGCGAAAATGTTAAGTCGATTATTGATATCATCAAGGATAATACTGGCAATCAACCATATTCGATTTTGCTTGTTGATAAAGAACACAACATGACTTGTTCGACGCATCCTGAGAAAGGTAAGATCAACGCAGAAGCGGTTTTCAAAAAATTGAACGATTATAGCGATTTTGTAACTTACGATTTGTTAAAATAATTATCTTTGCAAAAAATTGATTTAAAATTTAATATAAAAATTTCAAAATTATGGCAGTACATATCACAGAACAGAACTTTGAGGCGGAAGTCTTGAAGTCGGAACTTCCAGTAATGGTTGACTTTGGCGCAACATGGTGCGGTCCATGCCGTATGATTGCTCCTTATATGGATCAGTTGGCTGACGAATATGCCGGCAAGGCAAAAGTTGCAAAAGTCGACGTTGACGAATGCGGCAATATCGCTGCACAGTTTGGCATCAGAAACGTGCCAACAGTGCTTTTCTTCAAAAACGGCGAAGTCGTTGAGAAACACGTCGGTGGCGCTCCGAAAGCAGTGTTTGAGGATAAATTGAAGAAATTTATCTAAAATTGGATCAAAAAAACATAGCGCAACTTGGGAGTCTCGAATTCCATGCCCGACAGATTGTCGAGGGCTTCATCACGGGACTGCACAAGAGTCCGTTCCATGGGTTTTCAGTCGAGTTTGCGGAACATCGCCTTTACAACACCGGCGAGCCAATCCGAAATATCGACTGGAAACTTTATGGTCGAACCGAAAAACTGTTTGTGAAACGTTACGAAGAGGAAACCAACCTCCGTTGCCAGCTTGTTATCGACACAAGTTCTAGCATGTATTTCCCTGTAAGACAAAAGCTTGACTATCAGAATCCGAACAAGCTTTGGTTCTCAGTTTATAGCGCTGCCTCATTGATGGAGCTGATGCGCCGTCAACGTGACGCGGTCGGACTCGATTTGTTTGACGATGATATCACAATTCACACTGAGGCAAAGCTCGCTCCAGTGCATATCAACATGATATACAACGAGTTGGAGAAGCTGCTGCTGCCTTACAACAAAAACGACAAGAAAGACACAAACGCAACTTCTTGCTTACACAAGATTGCCGAAATGACGCACAAGCGCTCGCTGGTCATCATCTTTAGCGACATGATTGACAATATGGAATCGCATGACGAATTGTTTGCTGCACTTGAGCATCTTCGATACAACAAACATGAGGTGGTGCTGTTCCATGTACACGATGGTCTTCTCGAACAAAAGCTTGAGTTTGAGAATCGTCCATATCGTTTTGTCGACCTTGAGTCGGGTGATGTCGTTAAGCTCAACCCGACTGAGGTTAAGGAGAAATACGAGCAAATCATGAAGGCTCGGAAGGATGAGTTACTCCGCCATTGCTACCAATACCAAATCGACTACGTCGAAGCCGATATCAACAAGCTGTACGACCAAGTGCTGACAGCGTATCTGATTAAACGACAAAAGCTGTATTGAAGCACGTCATTTCGACCGAAGTGGAGAAATCTCCATCTAATTACAATTTCCATATCATCTGGATTTTTCCTTCAGTTTTTACGTTTCCATCGATTTTCTCGAGTCCGCTTCCAATCTCATTAACATCGCTGTAAATTGTGCAGCCGATTTTCGCGTTTATTGCAACGCCCCATCGGAGCTTTACTTTTCCTAATAGATAGATTCTCATGCCTTTATGATAAAAACTACTGATGGAAAAAGCATTCAGGACATCGTTTTCATATGCGTATACAGCCCCTTTTTGACTATCAAACAATGCGTATCGAAATGCGAAGCTAAATGGTTTATTCTCAGGATTATACAAAACATCCTGATATATTAGATAAGAGCCGCTATATTCGACGCGGTTTTTTAGTATAAAATCATTTCCAACAGGGTAGGTGATGTGAAATCGTAACGACGTCTTTCGGTCGTGAATCAGCTCACGCATGTAGGTGTTGTCAATTGAGCCGTTTTTTTCTTTGTCTTTGTATCTCAACTGGATGAAAAACAACGCTTTATCATTGATTTGGTGCTCGATTTGTACGTTGTAATCCTGTGCTCTGCTCGGCGAATAAGCTGTAGTTTTTATCCAATCATACTGAGGAAAGTCAGCGGTGGCAATGAGTTTCCATTTCGGTGCAAAGGTAATTGATGTGGATAGATATAATCCTTTTTCATTTCTGGTATTGCTACTAGACGCAAACGCATTGCTGTAAAAGTTTTGATATTTCTTGTCGTAATATCTGTAAAGTACAGTAAAATCTATATATCCAGCTGGTTGTATGGTCGTTCCAATCAAAGCTGCCGGAGCTTTGTTGTCGCTGATTGCTGCTTCACCATAAAAAGCGAATTTCCTTAACACATAGTAGAAATCAATTCCTTGATTTACAAGCGTTTTACCTCTAAAATAAAAGGTGTTAAACAAACGTGGATCAGGATTCAACTCACAACTTAAAATCGTTTTATGAATGGTATAACCAATTTGAAAATTCGAGTTGCGATAGCTAAGATTTCCACCAAATAATTGCTGCCTAATAGCGTGACGATCAGCAAGTTCGCTATCAGTACGATGTAATCCTGTTTGTTGCAATGAGGTCACGACTAACGGCTCACCTAGGCTGTCGACGACACTGACATTGGCATCGGCTTTTTTGTTAGAGTAGAATAAGGTTAAGTCAAAATTTCTGTAATTCAAAGTGGTTGCTACACCTCGCAGATACCTCACTTCATTGGCTGATTTGGATGCACGAATCTTTTTGCTTTTCCTCAACAGTGAGCCGCCGCTGGCTGCAAATGCCAATCCGGAACCCATCGTAACTCCTTGACCAAAAGCAAGTTGGTAGTCGCCGAGAGCCAAAGTCTTGACGAATTTCAAGTCTTTTACCAGAAAATGAAACGACAAAAAATCAAGCATATTCTTTTCGCCAGCGTCTTTCTCCATCGCGAATCCGAATTCGAGTTTGTTTTGCGATGTAAAACTGTATCGCAATAGCATTTTCTGTGGACTGCCAAGATATTTTTGTTCTTTATAACCAGCTTTTTCGTTGAAACATTGCTCTATTTGGAATATCGTTTGATGTTTGCCATATTTCCATAAGTCTTTTGCCCGAAGTTTCTCTTTTTCCTTAGGCTTTTCAAAACAAACCAGCGGCTTTAAGATGTTTAAAGTAATATCATCAAGACCTTCAACATATTGTAATTCATCGAACATCATGAAGTTCCCGAAGTTTTTACGATATTCGTTGATGTTTTCGATAATGAACACATTAACCAAATGTAAATCAATTAGTTGGTTGAGCTCGTCAAGATTGTTGATATTGATTTTATTCTCACAAATTGTCCAATATTCTTCAATGAGCTCGCTAAAATCAAGATCTTCCTCGGAGTTTTCAAGCATACGTTCAATCTGGTCGATGATGATATCGTCGGTGATTGTGTTTTGCGCAAAAACTGTTAGTGGAAGCATAATTAATAAAGGTATCAAGATTCGTTTCATAGGCCTGAGTCCTTGATTTTAAATATTAAACTGCTTTGAAACGACACGCCAGTGTATTGATTCATCGTTGCGGAAATGTCAATAACTACACGGCTTAGCGAGTATCCGACGCCTATACATGCCGTAGCTGGATTGGTATGAACGCCTGCACGGATATAAAAATCATCTAATGGAGAGTATTCCAGTCCAAGCCGATAGTCGAGGTTACTGTCGGTGTTGTATTCAACTTCGGAAGTGGCCAGAAAATCTTTCGTGACCTTATATGCAAAACCGAATCGAAATATCACTGGAATTCGTTCATTATGAATGGTTTTCAGTTTCACATTGATAGGGTTGAAGATATAAACTCCGATACATAAATCATTGGTGATGTCCGATTGTATTCCCAATTCGAACGTCGCTGTTCGTCGTTTGGCGTATTCGTCGGAGAATTTAAACAGCAGATAATCAAGTTTTAAGCCGATTTTCAGGTAAGGGCTGAAAGCTCGGGCATACGACAGTCCGATTTTGTTTTCGTTAAAGTTTTCAAACCCAAAACGGTTGAACGACAAACCGAAAGTGCCGATTTTTACTGGCAAGACAAGAGCTGCATTATAGAGGCTAAGCTCTTTCATTAAAAACCGGTTTTCGTAAGAGATTCCGACGCCGAAAAAGCGGTAATTAGCCATTCCGGCCGGATTGTTTTGAATGCTCCAGAAGTCGTTTAACGACACTGAACAAGAACCCATCGCATTGCTGCGACCGCCTGCAATACCTGATAAATCCCAGGGAAAGCACTGATAGCTGAATAGGAATAATCCTATTAAAAAAAGGCTTCTTTTCATTTTATTTAGTTTTTGTTGACTTATTTTTTGCAAAGGTATACTTTTTTTCTGAAAAAATATTAACTTTGTGCAAAAATTTTTTGCAATGGATTACATATTGATGACAGCGGCTATTGTGATGATTATTGTCGGCTTTATCGGCGATATTATCCCTGGAATTCCAGGCACTCCGGTTAGTTATTTTGCTCTGCTTCTTTTGCATTGGACGGATAGAATCACATATTCGACCTATTTTTTAGCAATCACGGGTGTGATTTGTGCGGTGATAACCATTCTCGACTATGTGGTTCCTGTTTGGGGCACAAAGAAGTTTGGTGGCACTAAAGCTGGCACTCGCGGAAGCACGATAGGATTGATTATCGGCATCTTAGTGTTGCCGGCTCTTGGAATAGTAATGGGACCGTTCGGCCTGATAGGCATCCTAGGCGGACCGTTTGTTGGCGCTTATATCGGTGAGAAAATGGGTGGCACACCTGACGATATAGCTTGGCGCTCGGCTTTCGGATCGTTCATCGGCTTTGTGGCTGGCACATTCATGAAGATCGCCTACACATTAGTTATTGGTTATTTTGTAGTTAAAGATATAATAAATGCATTTTAGTTTAAAGTTGAAAGAATGAAAAATATCAGATTATCCATTGTTTTATTGCTGGTCTTGATGAGATTTGGAAGTTTTGCTTGCACTAACTTCTTGGTTACCAAAGGCGCCACTGTCGACGGCTCCAACTTCATCACATACGTTGCAGACTCGCATATCCGTTATGGCGAGCTTTATTACACGCCGGCGGCCGACTGGTCAGAAGGCAGCATGAGGGCTATTTACGACCGCGGAACCAATGCCATAAGAGGCTACGTGCCACAGCCGGCGCATACCTATCAAGTGGTGGGATATATCAATGAATATCAAGTGGCATTGGGCGAAACGACGTTCGGAGGACGTGAGGAACTCATCGACCCCAATGGCATCATCGACTACGGCAGCTTGATGTTTATGGCTCTCGAACGCAGCAAAACCGCCCGTGAAGCTATCAAAGTGATGGCTGATTTGGTTGAAGAATACGGTTATGGCAGCGACGGCGAGACCTTCTCTATTTCTGACAAAAACGAGGTCTGGTATATGGAAATCATCGGAAAAGGCGAGGAGAAAGGCGCCGTGTGGGTGGCCATCCGCATCCCGGACGGATATGTGTCGGGCCACGCTAATGCCGCAAGAATACAGACATTCCCGCTAAGAGACGGCAAGAAATCTATTACCGATAAAGACTGGAAAAAACTCTATAACAAAGATGTCGAAGTGATTTACAAAAACGATATCATCAAGTTTGCACGCAAGAAAGGCTATTTCGATGGCAAAGACAAAGACTTTGACTTCAGCGCAGCTTACGCACCAGTAGATTTCTCGGCGGCTCGCATCTGCGACTTGCGAGTCTGGGCTATGTTCAACGAGGTGGCCGACGACATGGATCAATACTGGGATTATGTCACAGGGAAAGACCTCACACATGACCGTATGCCGTTGTATATCAAGCCAAACCGCAACATCTCCTTGACAGATATGATGTCGTTCATGCGTAATCATTTCCAAGGCACTGAGCTCGACAAGACACAAGATATAGGCGCTGATCCATTCGGCTCACCATATCGTTGCAACCCATTGTATTGGGAGTATAATGGCGTGAAATATTTCAACGAGCGCAGCACCGAGACGATGCAAACAGGCTTCTCGTTCATCGCTCAGTCGAGAAATTGGCTTCCCGACCAGGTGGGAGGCATTATCTGGTTTGGTGTAGATGACACAGGATCAACGGTTTACACGCCATTCTATTGCTCAATATCAGAAGTGCCAATAGAATATCGCGTTGGCAATGGCGATATTTTGACATATTCCGATAACGCCGCTTTCTGGGTGTTCAACCGCCTCGCACATTTCAAATACCTTTTTTATAATAGAGTAATTGGCGATATCCAAAAAGTACAGAATGAGCTCGAAAATAGCTATCAGGAGCAGGTGAAAGATATTGATAATCTGGCGGTTAGCTTGTTGGACAATGGAAACAAAACAGAAGCTATTAAACTCTTGACTGATTTTGATACACAAGTCGCAGCCAATACTATCAAAAGATGGAAACAGCTGGATAACTATTTGTTAGTCAAATATTTGGATAGTAATGTAAAGCAGGAAGAGAATGGCGAATTCAAGCGCAATGGCCATGGCTATCCGGCGAAGCCTAAACAGCCTGGATATCCGGATTCTTGGAAAAAGAAAGTTATTGAAGAGACTGGCGATAAATTTGTAAGATGAGACCTACAACACCATTAGCGGAACGTCTGCGTCCGACCTCGTTGGACGGCTACATCGGGCAGGAACACCTGATAGGTCCGAATGCCGTGTTGCGTCGCGCCATCGAGAGCGGTCACATCCCCTCGATGATCTTCTGGGGACCTCCAGGCGTCGGGAAAACCACATTGGCATATATCATCTCGAAGCAGGTAAAACGCCAATTTTTTGTGCTGAGCGCAGTGAGCAGCGGCGTGAAAGACGTGCGCGAGGTCTATGACCGAGCGCGCATGGCACCCGAACCGCCGATACTGTTTATCGATGAGATCCATAGGTTTTCCAAGGCACAACAGGATTCGCTGCTTGGCGCGGTGGAAAAAGGATTGGTTACATTGATAGGCGCTACCACCGAGAATCCAAGCTTCGAAGTCATCTCGCCATTGCTTTCAAGATGCCAGGTTTATATCTTGAAAGAGCTTGAGAAAGACGACCTTAAAAAGCTGATTGTCAACGCAGTGGATGTCCTGAAAGAGGATTATAAAAAAGAGATAATCATCAAGGAAGATGAGGCTCTGATGCAAATCAGCGGAGGCGATGCAAGAAAGCTGCTAAATGCTATAGATTTAGTCGTTGGCATGCTCGACGACGCTTCGCCTAAAGCCAAGAAACTCGTTGTAAATAATGAGGTTACAACGAAATATATCCAAAGTAATCTGCTGAAATATGACCGCCTTGGTGAGATGCATTATGACATCATCTCTGCCTTCATCAAGTCGATTCGAGGCAGTGATCCTAACGCCGCAGTCTATTATCTTGCCCGTATGATTGAAGCTGGCGAGGACCCACTGTTCATCGCTCGCCGTATGCTGATTCTGGCATCCGAAGACATCGGAAACGCCAATCCTAACGCACTTTTGCTCGCAAATGCTTGTTTCGATGCCGTCAACAAAATAGGATGGCCGGAAAGTAGGATAATTTTATCGCAGACAGCCACATATCTCGCATCTTCAGCTAAGAGCAACGCTGCTGTCGTAGCTATCGACTCGGCACAGGCATTGGTGAAGAAAACAGGCAACCTCAGCGTGCCTCTGCATCTTCGCAATGCCCCGACAAAACTCATGAAAGACATTGGCTATCATGACGGTTACAAATATGCACACAGCTACCCGGGCAACTTCGTGGAACAGGAATTCCTTCCAGATGAAATCTCTGGAACACGACTTTATTCGCCTCAGGATAACCCTCGCGAACTGGAATTACGTCGTTCGTTGAAAGCAAAATGGAAAGATAAATATGGCTACTGATACCAACCATATAGCGTTGATGTTCAACGACATCGCTCCGACTTACGACAAACTGAACCATATTCTGTCGCTCAATGTCGACAAATCATGGCGACGCAAAGCGGTGAGGCGCCTGAAAAAATCGTTAGCTAATATCTCTAATCAGAAAATCCTTGATGTGGCATGCGGCACCGCCGACTCCACAATTCAAATCGCGAAAACTGTTGAAGATGCTAAGATTATAGGTATTGATATTTCAGATGGGATGCTCAAGATAGGAGAGGAGAAGGTCGAAAAACTAGGACTCAACGATAGAATAGCATTTTGCAAATCTTGTGCCGAAAACATTGAATTTCAAGATGATACTTTCGATGCGGTGTTTGTCGCTTTCGGCGTTCGAAACTTCTCCGATAGGTCAAAAGGCTTAACAGAGATTCTTCGTGTTTTAAAGCCCAATGGCACGTTGATGGTTCTGGAACTTTCTGAACCTCAAAACGTTATCATCCGTTGGTTTTATAATCTCTATTTCAAAAATATACTTCCATTCATTGGAAAACGTGTGTCAGGAAACGGTGACGCATATCGTTATCTTCAAAATACCGTTGAGAGATTTCCGATGCCAAAGGAGTTTATGACGATGCTTGAAACCGTTGGTTATCAAGATGTTAAACACAAGGCATTGTCTTGCGGACTGTGCCGTATTTATCAAGCAAAAAAAGCATGAAATGAGTCAGGTGAAGTTTAAATATTGGATTCAGGCGGCGCGACCGAAGACCTTGTTGGTCTCAATGGCGCCAGTCATCATGTCGATTGCCTTCGCTTCTATCTTTAACAAAATCAATTGGTTGCCAGCTGCCATATGCCTTGTATTCGCTGTGATGGCACAAGTCCTTTCGAACTTCGTAAACGATTACTCTGATGGTATCAAAGGCGCTGACAATGAGCGACTTGGTCCACAAAGGGTAGTGGCATCAGGATTGATTTCGCCCGAGATAATGCGTCGCGGCATCATCGTCTGGGGCATCTTGACATTCCTGCTTGGCTGTACCTTATTATATTGGGGCGGCTGGATTTTACTGCCGTTCGGGATCGTGATATTATTGTGCACATTGGCCTATTCTGCCGGACCTTTCCCGCTTTCGAGACACGCTTTAGGCGACATCGCTGTAGTGCTTTTCTACGGCGTCGCTCCAGTGGTTTTGACGTTCTTCATCCAAACTGGATTTGTCAATTATCAGATTATAATAGCCGGCATATCAATCGGTATTATGGCAAATAACCTTCTGATAGTCAATAACTATCGTGATGCTGAACAGGATGCTCGAAATGGTAAACAGACGACCGTCACTGTCTTTGGAAAGCCACTCATGAAAGCCGTCTATTTCCTGAATCCGATAATCGCGGTCGTCTTGATGTGCTTTGTTTTTAACACAACTATATTATTATATCTGATTCCGTTTTTGATTTATTCAATCTTTGTAGATATAAAATTCTCGAAATCAAGTGGGATGGCACTCAACAAACTGATTGGGATGTCGTCGCTCGAGGCGATAATTTTTGCATTGTCAATAACATTATTTTTAATATAAGATGTCAGAAAACCTAATAATCAAAGGCGATTCCAAAAAGGAGCTTTACGAGAATCTGCTGCCGCAAATCAAAGCGCTGGTGGAAGGCGAAAATGATATGATTGCCAATATGGCAAATGTTGCGGCTTGCCTCAAAGACACGTTCAACTTCTGGTGGGTGGGCTTTTATCGTGTGATAAATGATGAATTGGTGCTCGGCCCATTCCAAGGTCCGTTGGCATGCACCCGAATCCGTAAAGGCAAAGGCGTCTGTGGCACTGCTTGGCAAAGAGCCGAGACAGTCATCGTCCTTGATGTCGACGAGTTTCCTGGTCATATCGCATGCAGCAGCCTGACAAAATCGGAGATAGTTGTTCCAGTTTTCAAAGACGGCAAAATAATAGCCGTCCTCGACATTGACAGTGAGAGAACGGCTAACTTTGATGATGTCGACAAGGAATTTCTCGAGAAACTCGTTGCCAACTTATTCTAAATCATCTATTTATCTTTATTGCGCTCCTTAACGATTTCTTCCTGTTTGTCTTTCGGCATCGGGGCGTAATTGTGGAACTCCATCGAGTAGTTAGCTCTTCCTGACGTGATGTTACGCAGCGCTGTGGCGTAGCCAAACATCTCCATCAGCGGCACGAAGGCGTCGAGTTTCTGGGAGCCCTTACGGAAACGGCGCATCGCCTCGATACGGCCGCGACGTTTGTTGAGGTCGCCTGTGACGTTGCCGATATAATCATCAGGAGTGTTGACCTCGACTTTCATCATAGGCTCCAGAAGCACTGGATTTGCCTTCATGAATGCCTGTTTGAAACACATCTGGGCGCAGAGCTGGAACGCCATGTCGCTTGAGTCTACAGGGTGGGAGCTACCGTCCACGAGCACACATTTCACATCGACCACAGGATAACCTGCGAAAGGACCTTTGTTCATCGCGGCCTGCAGACCTTTCTCAACTGATGGGATGAACTCCTTAGGAATCACGCCGCCTTTGGTGATGTCGACGAACTCAAAGCCCTTGCCTGGGTTAGGCTCGAAACG
>JAFYNO010000102.1 GCA_017549705.1 Bacteroidales bacterium
CGTCTCGTGTCATGATTTCAATGGGTTATACTTCCTTCCTGTTCCTTCATAGCCTGAATTCTTGAAGAACTCAAGGAAATTGAGTCGCAACGGATGCACGAATGCGCCGAGCACGCACATCGCGACGTTCAAAGTGTGACCAATCACCACAATGAGGATGAAGGCAATCCAGCCTGCTCCGCCATCGCCAAGTGCCTGAACGCCAATGGCATTAAACGCTTCACCGAGCTTAGCACCCGCCAAACCTAAAGCATACAGACGCAAGTAGCTCAATACATCGCCCAACAATCCGGTAGCAGTGTTGTAGGTTTCCCACAATCCAGAACCGAAGTTCGCCAACGGATTTCTGTGCAAATCGTTCAAGAAGAAAATTCCCAACGCCGACAAAATGCCTATTACGATGATAATCCATTTAGTTACTACTGAATCGATTACACCAATCAAAGCGAGTCCGCCGACTATGATGCCTCCGACTATGAGTAAGGTCCAGCCCCAAGTCCCGAGGGAGTTGAGGAAGCCATTCACCTTGGTTGACTGGTACGTCTTCACAACCATTGCAAGGCATATGTGTACGATACCGACCAATAATGCCAGCACCATCGTACCATCATAACCCGCTATCTGCGAAGGCAACATGCAACTCTTGACCGCCTCTGGCAGCCAGCTCCACGTGAGCATATCCACCGAGAAGAACGTGTGGAACAGCAAGCCGATTACCGTTGTCGCAATACCTAAAGTGATGCCGAGCGGCGCGATGTTGCCCAGCACTTTCTTCAATGCCAGGCTCGCTCCGATGAGCACCAAGCCATAGCCGGCATCGCCCATACAGAAGGCAAAGAACAGCATGAAGAATATCGAGATGAACACTGTCGGGTCGAACTCATTGTATTTCGGGCGACCATACATATCGGTCAGAAGCTCGAACATCGAGACGAACTTGTTGTTTTTCAACTTGATCGGAGGGTTGTCGTCGACTTTGGCTTTGTCGACCAAATAAAGTACTCCTTCCCTATCAAGCATGTCTTTCAACTCAGCTTCTTTGTCAGCAGGAGCGAAACCTTCAAACACCGTGATGTAATCATCAGCGGCTTTCGTTCCCGACATGTGTGCCAAGTGCAGATCGAGTTTTGAAACCGTTCTGTCGAGCTCATTCTGAATGTCTTTTTCGTGGCATTTCAGTTCTGAAAGATGACGTTCCTTCTTCTCGATTTCATATCTCAACGCGTCGATTTGCTTCTCGATAGTAGATGCGTCGCTGTCGGGAACCGGCATCTCCTTCAACGGGAATTCATAATTTTCATCATCTGAAACGACCACAAAATATGTGGTGTTTCCGTCATTTGAGATCTCGCTCAGAGCGTAATTTTCATTCCATTCAGGTTTGAAATTCGATGATTTCACCTTGTAGAAATGCAGCTTCAGCCCTTGTTCCTCGAGCTTTTTGAAGTTCTCGACATCGAACTTACCCCAAGGCAGGCGCTCTTCCCACTCTTTCGCCAGCTGATTCACCTGAGCTTCAGCCACTTCCTTCTCGTTGATGGTCTCAATGACGTTCGAAGCAAGGTCGCCTTCAACTTTTTCAGCAAACTCAGCAGGTGTCACATTCTTTAGCAACGACAAGGCTTTACGGTAAACGCCAGCCTTTGACGACAGGTATTCCGACTTATCGTCGACAGGCTTCAATGAGCGGGTGATATCCATCACGCCCACGCCTTGTAACTTCTTGAGGAAGTCTTCAACATCGCCGCTCAGCAGTATGAAGTTATATTTCGTCATTTCAGTTACCATACTCTGCCTCCTCCTCAAGGATGTGTTTGTTTTTCACGATCTTCTGCGAAGCCTTGTCAAGGTTCTCCGCGTCTTCCATGTATCGTTTTATCTTTCTGATGGCTTCGTTATAGCCAGGTATCTGCACCTTTTCGTAAAGGTTAACTTTCTGAGTGGTCTTCTTACGCTGAAAGTCGAGCACGCGGCTCACCTCAACATAGACCTCCGACTCGATGCCAAGCTGTGCAAGGTTTTTCAAGATCTGGACGCCGTCGGCATACCACATTGGCTTGGTGAAGAGGTTGATGTCTTTCACCTCGTAAAGAACCTCTTCCAACGCCGGCACCGGCACGCCCGCCACCTTCACAGTCTTCAGTTTGACATCGGTCACTGATATCAGTCCTGGCTCAAATTCATTCCAAAGCCGGGCCATGTACTCATACGATTTGAGCTCGGCCTCCAGTTGCGCGACAAGACTCTCCGAACGTTTCTTGGCCTTCTTCACCTCAAGACGCAGCGCACTCTCCTTGCTTTTCAGCGTCGGCAAAGCGCGGGTACGCGTCTTGAGCTGTTTGTTCAGCTCGTTCAGCGAAGTCTTGTTATATTGGAACTTGATTGCCATGACTTATTATTTTTCTTTCCAATATTTTTCGATAAGTTTCTCCTTAAGACCTGTTTCCGCTTTTGTGAAATACTTTCCGAAGAGCTCCCAGGCTGTGTCGAGCATCTCTGTAATCGGGATGTTGACGTCGATAGCGAGCAATCTGGTGGCGTATTCCTTGGCGTAGTCGAGGCAACGGAGGTCGTAGTCGCTCAGGTCGAAACCGTTTTCCAGCTTGGTCTTTGCGTTGGAAGCGTCGGCATACAAACGAACCGATGCGTTCATCACGGCGCTGTGGTCCTCACGTGTCTTCTTGTTCTGGACATGCTGTTTCAAACGTGACAACGAGCGGAACGGGTCGACGATGACCTTACCCGAATCCGGGTCGGCACGCAAGAAGAGCTGTCCCTCAGTGATGTAACCTGTGTTATCAGGGATAGCGTGTGTAATATCGCCGTCGTTCAAAGTTGTAACAGCGATGATGGTGATTGAGCCGCCATCAGGAAGCTGCACTGCCTTCTCGTAAATCTTAGCCAAGTCTGAATAAAGTGAACCAGGCATTGAGTCCTTCGAAGGAATCTGGTCCATACGGTTCGACACGATACTCAGAGCATCGGCGTAAAGCGTCATATCTGTAAGAAGCACAAGCACTTTCTCGTTTTTATCGACTGCGAAATACTCTGCGGCTGTCAGTGCCATGTCAGGAACCAACAGACGCTCAACAGGCGGCTGGTCGGTGGTGTTCACGAAACTGACAATCTTATGCAAAGCGCCAGCGCTCTCAAACTCATGTTTGAAGAAGAGGTAATCGTCGTTGGAAAGACCCATACCGCCGAGGATAATCTTATCGACATCAGCGCGGAGGGCAACCATGCTCATCACCTTGTTGTATGGTTGGTCAGGGTCGGCGAAGAAAGGAATCTTCTGTCCGGAGACCAGTGTGTTGTTCAAGTCGATGCCAGCGATACCTGTAGGAATCAGCTCCGAAGGCATACGACGTTTGTAAGGGTTCACCGAAGGACCGCCAATCTGGCGTTTCTCGCCTTCCACTGCCGGACCGCCGTCGATAGGCTCGCCGTAAGCGTTGAAGAAACGTCCTGCGAGGTCGTCACTCACGTTGAGTGAAGGCGGCTCGCCGAAGAATGTAACTTCTGCATTTGTCGGGATATCTTCAGTGCCACCGAACACCTGCAAGGTGACGCTCTTATCTTTAATCTTCACCACCTGCGCCAGACGACCTGCCACGAGAGCAAGCTCATCGTTTGCAACTCCTTGAGCCTCAAGGGTTACTGTCGCCTTTGTAATGGCGGTCAGCTTAGTATATATGCGTTGAAAAGCTTTCTCACTCATGTTTAAGTTCCTCCTTTAACTGTCCAAGATATTTTTCAAATTGCTCTGACTTATACTCCGAATAGTTCATCTGACGGCAGATATTGATCAAGTTTTTGAAATAAGTCATACACTCCTCAAAATTATTGAATTTAAATGACTTATCGCAAATTTCAAGCATCAAGTCGAGCATGAATTTCTGACGATCCAATGGCGAGCAGCCGTCGATATTGTCGAATGCGTCCTGTTGCAAAATCACGAAGTCGATGAGTTCCGACTTCCAATATTGCTCGTGATAAGCCATCGGTACACCGTCATCGCCCAAAATATTGATCTGCTCGTAAGCGTCCTTACCTTTGCGGATGATATATTTGGTCTTTGTGACTTTGTCAACCCAGCCTTTTTCAATCTTATTGTCGAGATACTCAATAATTTCAGGATATTCGAGATATTTCGAATAAGAATCGACAGGGTCGACGGCCGGATAACGTTTCTTATCAGCTCTATTTTGTGACAAACCGTAGAAGCAACGAGCAGCTTTCTTTGTCGATTCGGTGACAGGCTCTTTCAAGTTACCTCCCGCCGGCGACACTGTTCCGATGAAGGTGATTGAACCCGACTGACCGTTGTTAAGCTTCACATAACCTGCTCTAGCATAGAAGTTAGAGATTATAGCCGAGAGGTCGACCGGGAAGCCGTCCTGACCAGGAAGCTCTTCCAGACGGTTACTCATCTCACGCAATGCCTGAGCCCAACGTGATGTGGAGTCAGCGAGCAGCAACACCTTCATTCCCATGGCGCGATAGTATTCGCCGAGAGTCATTGCAGTGTAAACTGAAGCCTCACGGGCAGCCACCGGCATGTTAGAAGTGTTGCAGATGATGATGGTACGCTCCATCAAGCTACGGCCAGTGTGTTTATCTTTCAATTCAGGGAACTCGGTAAAGATCTCCACCACCTCGTTAGCACGCTCGCCGCATGCCGCCATGATGATGACGTCGGCGTCGGCTTGCTCTGCCAAAGCGTGCTGAAGCACTGTCTTGCCGCATCCGAAAGGTCCCGGGATGAAGCCCGTGCCGCCTTCAGCGATAGGGTTCAGCGTGTCGATGGTACGCACACCTGTCTCCATCACCTTGAACGGACGCGGTTTCTCAACGTAGCCGCCAACAGCCACCTTGACAGGCCATTTCTGTGTCATAGTGACGTTCACGTCTTCGCCGTCGGCGTTGGTCAAGACCGCGATGGTATCGTTAATCTTATATTGACCGGCCTCAGCCACCTTCTTCACGGTGTAAGTGCCTTCAAATGAGAACGGCACCATGATTTTATGAGGCAGCCAGCCTTCTTTGACCTCGCCCAGCCAGTCGGCGGCTACGACTTGGTCGCCAGCCTTCGCTATAGGCGTGAAGTCCCAAAGTTTCTCTTCATCCAAGGCCTTGGTGTATTCACCACGTTTCAGAAACACGCCTTCCATTGTGGCGAGGTTGTTCTGCAAGCCATCGAAATTACTCGAAAGCAAGCCTGGACCGAGTGTCACTTCAAGCATATAGCCCTGAAACTCCACCGGGCAACCGATTGTCAGTCCGCGGGTGCTCTCGAACACCTGCACGGAGGCCTTGTTGCCGTTCACCTTGATGACCTCTGCCATCAGCTTGACTCCGCCAAGGTCGATGAAGCAGATCTCATTCTGTGCCACAGGGCCGTTCACCTCGACGGTGACCAGGTTTGCAATGATTCCTGTAACTTTTCCTGTTGTCATATTATATGGTATTTTTACTTTCTTTTTTCCCCCCAGGTCGCGCTTCGCTTGACCTGGGGTAATTCAAATATCGTCTCTACGAGACGGATTTTACACCCTGGAAAGTTCCGCGAACTTCCTTAACCAATTTCTCAAACATCTCCTGCCCCTTCGTTGGGTCGAGTTCCACCCAGCGTTGCACGGTCTTGGCTTTCGCCAGAAATGCGAGGATGGCGTTCATGTTGAAATAGTCCATCCTGGCGATGTCGCTGGCCTTCTCCCACTTCAGCTCGTCCATCTTCTGTTCACGAAGCACGAAGTCGGCGTTTTCAAGAATATCCTTGATCTGTTGGTATTCCTCGAAGTCGGCTTCCGGCATGTCGACAAAATAAGCGTCGCCATCTTTGCCAAGACGTTTTGCGAGATAAGCCACCTTCATGTTACGCAGACGTGCGTCGAAGTCAAAGTACTCGCGGATGAAACGGTTCTTGCTTTCGGCTGCCTTAGCGTAGAAATCAGCGCCAAGAGTCTCCTCGTTGAAGCCTTCCTCGAAAAGATTGACCAACTTCTGATCTTTCTCAGAGAGAAGCTCCACTATCGACTCCTTCGTGGCAGCATAGTCGAAACTCGTGTTCTCGAAACCTGCTGTCAGCTCTGGCAGACTTGCTACTATATAGACGTAGTTATCCATCAGCCGAAGAGGATTTTCTTTGTTGCCGGACGCAGGTAGTTGGCGATGAGCTGCATGAATTCCTCATCAGTAAACTGAAGCACGTAGCCGCCGTCTTGCGGAGCCACCTTGAAGCCGCCGCCAAGTTTCTTGTTGAAGCTCACATTGACTTCTGACTTAAACATCTTGCCTATCTCGTTCTTCACGAAAGGCTCGACTTCTTTCTTCAAAGCCTCTGGCAGTATGATATCCAATGCTACTGGTGATGCGTTGTCAGGGTTGAATGCCTTGACGACGTCTTTCACCAATTCCTTCACGAAGTCGGCTGACGACATCGAGGCTTTCACACCTTGCTCGGCGGCGTTCATCACAACCATCTTCTCGATCTCCTGCTTTGTAACGGCAATGCTCTGTGTAGCGGCCATCTTCACGTCGGCAGTGACCTTAGTCTTGAGCTCTTCAGCCTCTTTATTCGCCTGACTCACGATGCGTTCAGCTTCAGCCTTAGCGTCGTTGAGAATTTTCTCGGCTTCTTTCTTGGCGTTTTCCACGATCTCCACAGCGTCATGATTGGCCTTCTCGACACCCTGCTCGTAGATTTTCTTTGTTAAAATATCAAGTTTGTTATCCATAACAATAAATTTTATGCATCGATATTTGCGTATGTCGCGTTCTGCTCGATGAATTCGCGGCGTGGACCGACCTCATCGCCCATCAGCATTGAGAAGATATAGTCGGCTTCGGCGCCATTTTCAATATGAATCTTACGCAATGTACGGAACTCTGGGTTCATGGTGGTCATCCAGAGCTGCTCTGGATTCATCTCACCAAGACCTTTGTAACGCTGCACATGTGCATCCTGACCCATCTCTTCGAGGAGCTGCACGCGCTGTTCTTCTGTCCAGCAATAACGTTCTTTCTTACCTTTCTTAACGAGATAGAGCGGCGGTGTCGCGATATAGACATAACCCTTCTCGATGAGTTCAGGCATATATCTGTAGAAGAATGTCAATATCAATGTTGAGATATGGCTACCATCGACATCAGCATCGGTCATGATGATGATCTTGTGGTAACGTAACTTCTCGATGTTCAACGCCTTGCTGTCTTCCTCTGTTCCTATTGTCACGCCGAGAGCGGTGTAGATATTTCTGATCTCTTCGCTCTCGAATGCGCGGTGCTGCATTGCTTTTTCGACGTTCAAGATTTTACCTCTCAGAGGCAGGATAGCCTGGAACTTACGGTCACGGCCTTGTTTTGCCGAGCCGCCTGCTGAGTCACCCTCAACGAGATAGAGCTCAGTGAGTTCTGGGTCACGCTCGGAGCAGTCAGCGAGTTTGCCAGGAAGTCCGCCACCTGACAAAGCGCCTTTTCTTTGCACCAGCTCACGTGCCTTACGTGCGGCATGACGTGCTGTAGCTGCCAACACGACCTTGTCGACGATCATCTTAGCCTCTTTCGGGTGTTCCTCGAGGTAGTTGGCAAGATGCTCGCTCACGATCTTATCGACGATACCCATCACCTCGTTGTTGCCGAGCTTGGTCTTGGTCTGACCTTCAAACTGTGGCTCCGGCACTTTCACCGAGATGATAGCTGTCAAGCCTTCGCGGAAGTCGTCGCCGTTGATTTCGAATTTCAGCTTCGAGAACATGCCTTCCTTGTCGGCGTAAGCCTTCAATGTACGAGTCAAGCCACGGCGGAAGCCCGCGAGGTGTGTACCACCTTCGTGAGTATTGATATTATTGACGTATGAATGCAGATTTTCTGAATAAGAAGTATTGTATTCCAGAGCTATCTCCACCGGCACGTTGTCTGTCTCACCTTGGATTGCTATCGGTTCCGGAGTAAGCTTCTCACGATTCTCATCGAGGTAGTTGATAAAGTCGATAAGGCCATTCATCGAATGGAACTCGTCGCTCTTGCCTTCGTTGCCTGTCTCAGGGTCGATGCGTTTATCTGTCAAGGTAATTTTTATGCCTTTGTTAAGATATGCCAGTTCGCGCATACGTGCGGCGAGGATGTCGTAGCTATATTCGTTGGTGATGAAGATGCTGTCGTCTGGAGTGAAGGTGATACGTGTGCCGTGGTCATGAGCCTCGCCCACTACCTTCACCGGGTAGAGTGGCTTGCCGTATTCGTATTCCTGCACGAAGATTTTGCCTTCGCGGTGCACCTCGGCCTTCAGATATTTTGAAAGTGCGTTGACGCAGCTGACGCCGACGCCGTGCAGACCGCCAGACACTTTATACGAACTCTTGTCGAATTTACCACCAGCGTGAAGAACTGTCAAAACCACTTCAAGAGCCGACTTCTTCTCCTTCTCATGCATTCCCGTCGGGATACCACGACCGTTATCGACAACAGAGATTGAGTTGCCCGGTAAAATCTCGATATCAATCGTATCACAATAGCCGGCCATCGCCTCGTCGATACAGTTGTCGACCACCTCATAAACGAGATGATGCAGACCTCTCACGTTGACGTCGCCGATGTACATGGCAGGACGTTTGCGCACAGCCTCCAAGCCCTCTAAGACCTGAATGTTATTAGCACCGTAGTTGCTTTCAGCATTTTGGATTTTTTCTTCTTCTGTCATTTTTCTATGCTATATATTTTCAATTATTTTCTAAATTTCTAAAACCATGCAAAGGTAAGAAATTTCCTTGAAATAACAATGAAAAAAATGACAGATTTTTAGCTTTTTTTGCTAAAATTTTCGTCTAATTTAGAAACGGTATTTTATACCTGCAAAAATCTCGAATCCAAGGCTCGGATAGTTGTAATAAAGCTGGTATTTATTGTGGAAAAGATTATGAATTTCGACGAATGCCGCAAGGTCTTCCTGGATCTGATAGTCCGCTCCGAGTTGAACGTCAAGAGCCGGCTTCAGTTGTTCAGCTTCACCATCGAGGTTTTTAGCCCAGCGTTTACCCAAAACCATCATAGATGCGTTAAATTTCCAAGTCTCGTCATACCGGTAATCGCCGCGCAGAGTCATGGTGAAATTCGGTTTGTACCACGCTTCCGGATTGTCGTAATATGCTATGGTATTACCTTCAGGACTATTATATTTCATCGAATATTTGTTGATCGACAACTCCGCCGCAATATCCAGTCTTTCCATGGCTTTCCAATGCACATCGGCAAGAATGTTCACCACATTGTAATCGTTGAAAAGCAAGTCAAACGCCTGTAGATGATACGTCGTGGCATCTTCATCGTAAACAGCGTAAAAATCATAATCAGGAATGTAGAACACTCCGTTTCTGATATTGCGGTATCTCACTCCGAGATGAGCGTCTATGTTATTAGCCATTTTAGCCTTGACACCGCCCTGAAAATCAAATCCTGTCTTTTCGTAGCCAAACTCGCTGAAATTCTCGAAATTAGTTGTCACGAACGGGTTTTCAGATATGATTTCCGCAAAGGTGTTTATCTTCGAGCGGCCGCCGAATTTGGCGTAAAACTCTAGTTTGTTATCCATGATAAACAGGCTTCCATTGACGTCAGGATACAGTCCGACATTGCCGCCGGTCTTGAAATCGACACGCAAGCCAGCGCGGATGTTAAAGAAATCACCACTAAAGTTGATATACGGATTCAATGCCACGAGCAGCTGACTCTGATAGTTGTTGTTGTAATTCATCTCGATATCGGTAGCGACGGTATAGCCATCGGAATATGCGAGATGTGCCTTAGCGTTGAGCTGATGTTCGGTGGTGCCGCCAGCAATCCATGTGGCGCGGTAATCGCCGCCGACTTCAGTATATAAATCGCGGTAGCTCGAGCCGTTGGTAATCCATTTAGCTCCTAAATTCAACGAATGGATATTACGTCCGTTAGGATTCTCGACGTCGCCGTAAGCGCGCAGATGATACAAGTCGTATTTGTAATCAGCAAAGGCACGCAACTCTCCATCTCTAAACTTGTTGATTGCCATAACGTTGAAGTCGTTATTCATGAACGACGACTTCTTATAATCCTGATTCAGCCATGATGAATAATGGCTAACACCCACTCCGAGGCTCATCGTCCTCGACAGTTCTGAGTAATGACGGAACAGGAAGAGTGGCGACAGACGTGTGCCGATTCCTGCCTTCAGGAAGTTTTCTTTGTCATCGGCGACGTAATCTGCCTTGTATGTCATGGCGCTCATCGTCTCGACTTCCATATCATAGCCATAGCTAAAGTCTTTGGCCTCGGCCTTATAGTCCGGGATATTGAACTTATTTTCCAGCGTCTCCGGTGTCTTCTGCAGACGTTCCGAGCGTTTAATCTGCGGACGGTATGTGCCTTCCACCGTCACCTGCTCGTTGTGCGACTGTGCATTTGCCAAGACACCAGCAAAAGCAAACAATAAGATTAATATCAACGATTTATATTTCATTCTGCGTCCTCCTCATTTTTAAGTTCTTCTTTCTCGATAGCTGCGAGTTTTTGTTGCGCCAGATCTTTAGGCTCGCCTCCAGGGTAGTTCTCAATGATGCTCTTCAGCGTCTCCTTAGCCTGGAAGACGTTGTCCTTGGCCACATATACATCGCTCAACGTCACGAACGACATTGCCACATAATAGCTGTAATTACTGAAGTTATCGGAGATGTAAAACACCTTATCTTCGGTCTCGTCGAGCTTACCCATCTTGTAGTTGGCAAGCACCAAGTAATATGCTGCTTCGGCTCCGATCTCGGTTCTGTCTTTGCTTGAGCATGCATCCAACTTTGTCGCAGCCTCGACGAGGTTGTTTTTCTTATAAAGTGACATTCCAATGACGTAATTCACGTAGTTTTTCTTGTTTTGTGCAAGGTCGCGCACCGACAAGAGCTCATTGCCCTTCGCAATAGCATTGTCGTAATCGTCGAGCTTATAGCTACACTCCATGGCACCTTCAAGCGCCTGCGTCTTCATCTTCTGATTCTCTGTGATATCCAGCAGTCTCTCGTAATAACTTATGGCTTTTTCGAATTCGCCGTCGCCTTTCTCCATGCCCGCGAGCTTCAGCAAAGCATTGTCGGTGTAGTCGTTGTCGGGCTGACCAATGATATACTCGAGATAAGGCTTCGTCTCGTTGTTTCGGCCGAGTTTCTCCAACGATGTCAAGCCATAATAGTTGGCTTTCAAAAGGTAAACTCCGCTCGGGAACTGCGCCTGATATTGCTGTACAGCCTTCAGGGCGTTCTCATACTGACCTTGCTGAAAGAAGTTTTCTGCTGTTGCAAACGACACTGAGTCCTGCTCCGTCACGCTCGTCGCGATGCCTTTCTCCTCGGTGTATTTGTAGAACTCAGCGGTGTTGTTTTCCTCCATGTAAATGCTCCTCATGATATTGAGCGCCTCGCGCGACTCCTCGGTGTTCGGGTAGCTGTCGATGACTTTCTTCAGCGCCGTCAGAGCCTCTGGATATTGATTGTTGTTGTAATATAACATTCCAATCTTCATCTGTCCTTGACGTGCGTATGCCGACCTCGGGCGTTCCCTCACGAGTTTGTTGAATGCCGCTATCGCCGAGCGCTCGTCGCCCGTGCTGAGGTGTGCCATTCCCATCTCGTATAAAGCTCTGTCGTAGAACGACGAAGTGGTGTAGTTTTTTGTCAGATTATCAAGGCATTCGGTCTTGGCATTCATGTTGCCGAGAGCTCCATAGCCCATACCTTGCTGGAAGAGCGCATAGTCAGCATTGTTGTTATCGAGCTTCATGGCGTTGCCGTAGGCTTTAATGGCATTGTTGTAGTTACGTTCCATGAAGTAGCAGTCACCGATGCGCATCCAAGCGTCAGATTCGAAGTCTTTTTCGCCTTTCGTGATGTTGAAGAAATAGTTGAAATGCTTGATAGCTGCCGGGAAATTGCCTTTCGAATAGGCGATGTAACCAAGGTTGTAATATGCCATCGGCAGCAGCTCCGACTGTCCCGAGCCGCTGGTCTTAAGGAAAGCGTTGTAATAATTCTCAGCGTTGACGTTCTCTTTCTTCTGACAATAGCTGTCGGCAAGCCAGTAGAATGCTTCCGCCCTCATCTTGGCATCAGCCTGTTTGTTGTTGATGGTCTTGTTGAGATATGTCACTGCCTTATCATAATCGGTGGCGTTGTAGCTCTCAATACCGATGTTATATGTCAGCTGGGCGTATATCTTCTGCATCTCGGCGTCGAGATTTGGATATTTCTCCAACGCTTTGATGGCTTTGTTGTAGTCTTTGCTGTTAAGATACAGATGAATAATCATCGTCTGCGCCTCTTCTTTCCTTGTCGATTCCGGGTTCTTCTCGATGTAATCCTCGAGGAGTGTCACAGCCTCGTTAAATGGGTCGACGCCATTGATAAAGCTAAGTTTCGCATAGTTAAACAATGCGTCCTCGCTCACTGCATGGTCGAAGTCGCTCTTATATGCTGTCAGATAGGCGTTGCGTGCGAACTTCTCCTGATTGGTCTTCATGTAGCATTGTGCGAGGTAATATGAGGCGTGTTGCGCCAGCTCGTCGTTGTTCTTTTTCTTCGTGGCGTTCTGGAAATTGGCGATGGCACCTTCGTAGTCGGCCTGTTTCATCTTACAGAATCCGATGCGGAACTCCACTTCACGAGGGAATGCCTTACGGGTGTTCTCGCGCGCGATGTTATAATAATGTAATGCCTTCTCATAATCGCTTTGCTGGTACCACGACTCGGCGACCACCAGTGCCAGCTCCACCTTACGCTGACCTTTGGCGCCAGCCAACACTTCGTCGGCTTTGCTGGTGACAGCGGTGTAATTGCCTTCAACATAGTCTATCTGTGTCAGATAAAGCGGGATGATGTCTTTATATTTCGGCGAGTTTTCAATCTTCTTAAAATGGAACTTTGCGTCGTTATAGTTCTTGTTAACATATTGAACATGAGCGTAGTAATAGCGAGCATCGTCTTGATAAGTACCTTCCATGAACATGGCTTTATAGAACAGAGGAGCGGCTTTGTCCATGTTGTTTGTCTGATAATATGCGAGGCCTTTCTTGAAGTAATACTCGGCTTTCTCTTCATTTGTCAGACCCTGGTCGTCTATTGACTCATATTTCTTCAGTGCGTCGCGATATTTCTTGTTTTTGAACAGAGTGTTAGCATAGAGGAAGTCTGCCTTTGCTGCGAAAATACTTGTCGGGTTTTCTTTTGAAAACTGTGCAAGTTGGCGTTCGCCTGAGCCAAGATACGAAGCGCATGCTGCTTCATAAAACTTCGCTTCTATGGTCTTTTGTGCATTCTGTCCGGCTGCCATGGTGAGATACTGTTGAAACAGCTCTGCTGCGGCGCCGTAATTTTTGCTGTCATACAGTGTTTTTGCGTCTCTGAACACCGATTCAGGCTCATAGTCGCTGCTTCTCTTTTGTGCTGATAATGAGACTGTTACAGCAATTATTAAAGATATTAAAATGAATATTTTTCTTATATCGGACATATCATCAAATTTTTTGCGAATTTACAAAAAGATAACGAGAAAAAGTATGTTTTAGTGTATAAAAATTTTGCCTCTGAATCCATAAAAATCCAGAGGCAAAAGAAAGGCATAAGCGGGATTCTGTATTTGATTGTCATTTCTCTAATCCTGACGTCGCCGTCAGGCTTTAGCAACCTACCCTCCCGGCTTGGGCGAGCGACCCTCTGACGCCGGTATATTTGGTCTTGCAGCCCATAAGGTTTACCTCCGCCGCGCGTCGCCGCGCGGCGGCGTGAGCTCTTACCTCACGTTTTCACCCTTACCCATCGACCCTTCGACATGCTCAGGGCTCAGGGCGGTAATTTTCTGTGGCACTAGCTGTCATCGTCTCCGATGCCTTCCCGTTAGGAAGTATGGCGCTCTGTGCTGTCCCGACTTTCCTCACGCTGACTTTCGCCAGCCCGCGACAATCACCTTTCAGGCGGCAAAAATACAAAAAATCTTAACTCTCGTTAAGATTTTTTAGTTTAAAGTTGAAAGTGTAAAGTTTAAAGTAGTTGAAAAGTTTAAAGTGGAAAGTTTTTAATAAACTTAATACTAAAAAATTTCCACTAAAAACTACTCTAAACTCTAAACTTTAAACTCTAAACTTTAAACGTCTCCCCTGCTTCCGGAATGACAATATCCTTAAACCCGTTGTTTTTCTTGAGGTAAGCAGCATATATCTCCTGTACCTTGGCCTCACCGTGAACGACAAACACCTTCTTGACCTTATCGGGATTTTGACATTTCAGATACTCCGACATCTCGCTGTAGTCGCCGTGTCCACTGAAGGTGTCGATGTTATACACCTCAGCGTTGACCTTATGAGGCATGCCGAAGATGGAGATGTCTTTCTCACCTGCCACGATACGCGCGCCGAGGGTCGTCGGGGCGCAGTAGCCTATCGAAAGCACCGAGTTCTTCGGGTTGTCGATGTTATTCGCCAGATGATGTTTGATACGTCCAGCCTCCATCATGCCCGATGCCGAGATGATGATGCATGGTTCCTTGCTCTCGTTCAATGCCTTACTCTTCGCCACATCGGTGATGTATATCAAGCTGTTGAAGCCAAACGGGTCGTCGTCGTAGCGCAACACCTCAGCCACGTCTTGGTTAAACTCGTTGAGGTGCATCTTAAAGATGGATGTGGCGTTGGTCGCCAACGGACTGTCGACATAAACCGGAATCCTCGGCAGCTTGCCTGCATTATAGAAATTATTCAAGATATAGACAATCTCCTGCGTCCTGCCGATGGCAAACGACGGAATGATGAGCTTGCCTTTTTTCTCTACGCAAGTGTGGTTGATGATCTCCAAGAGTTTCTCTTCTGCGCCTTCCCTCTCCTCATGCAGTCTGTCGCCGTAGGTGCTCTCAGTGATGACATAGTCGCATTGCGGAAAGGCGTTCGGCGACTTCAGCAGATAGCTGTTGTAACGCCCGATGTCACCTGTATATCCTATCTGGGTGATATGTCCGTTCTCGTCAATTCTGATAGTGGCGCAGGCACTGCCAAGCATGTGGCCTGTGTTGTAAAACTTCACAGAGATGTTGTTGTCGATATAAAAACGTCGGTTTGCTTCTGTGGCGATGAACAGCTCCATACACTCGCGAGCGTCTTTCTCGGTGTAGATAGGCTGCACCGGCTTCAAGCCCTGACGCGAGCGTTTCTTGTTAAACCAATGGGTATCATTCTCTTGAATAAAACCGCTGTCTGGAAGCATTATAGAACACAGCTCGCGTGTGGCATGTGTGCATATCACCGAGCCACGGAAACCCATCTTATAAAAATAAGGTATAAGACCCGAATGGTCGATATGGGCATGCGTCAGGATGATGCAGTCTATCTCTGAAGGTTCAACCATGATGTTGCGGTTCATGGCATCGGTCTCCAGACCTTTACCCTGAAACATTCCGCAGTCGAGCAACAGTTTCTTGCCTTTTTCGGTGACGATGAGATGCTTGCTGCCTGTCACCTCGCGCGCCGCGCCTATAAACTTTATCTTCATAGCAATAATTTTCCACAAAGATAAACAAAAAAAGGACGCCGAAAACCGACGTCCTTCATTTTTTTTTAAAAGTCAACTTACTTGATGATGACTTTCTCAATCTTGGTGTTGCCGTTAGCGACGACTTTGAGGAAGTATACGCCATTGTTGAGCTCGCTCACGTTGAGTTCAACGTTGCCGTTTGCTTCGCCTCTCATCACCACCTGACCGATGTTGTTAATCATCATGTATTCAAACTCTGCGTTTGCGTGGATGTTCAACACTGTCTCTGCCGGGTTAGGATACACACCGAGGATGACTTCGTTCTCTGCCACGCCTGTGTGGTCGACGATAGCTGTGACAGCCATCGGCACTGACTCGCCATCTGCATACTTAACGATAACGTTGTATGTGTAGGTTCCGTCTGCGAGATCCACATCGAGGTATGAAAGCTCTGTCACTTCAGCGATCATGATACCGTCGCGTTTCACGATATAACTTACTGGCTCGCCTGTTGCAGGAGCATCCCATGTCAATGTCACTGTAGCATCATCGACTGTTGCTTCGAGGTTCTGTACTGGATCGTATGTTTGTACGATAACAGTCTGGCAGTTCACCTCAAATGTGAAGTTGTAACTTGAGTTCAGGTTGCTTGCTTGAGTAATGACATCACCATCCAGATATTTCACTATGAATGAGCACTCACTGGTATAGTTGCCATTGATCCATGTCAAAACCACATGAGAACCAAGTCCATAGGTAAAGGTGAATGTAGCTGAGTTGCCATCGGTGAATGTGAGCTGCTGTGCTGCTGAGCCATCATCTGGTGTCACAACAAGCTTATTGCCGTTCCAACCGTCACCGTATGAGTCTGTGAGTAAGAACTGCACTGTGCAAGCATTTCTCAATGAGCCAGTACCTGTTGCTGTTACATTATTATCAGCATTCAAGACAAACTCAAATGGGATAATCTCTGTAATTGGGCATGTTGCGCCAACTGTCACAGTGAACACTGCTGTTGCTGTGCCGTCTGGAGCGATTGTGCCGACTTCTGATGTAGCACTTGCAAATGACACATATGAACTTGTGCTTGTAGCTGTCACGATAGCGTTAGTTGCCTGATAATGTCCAATGTTTTGGAAGTTAGCTGCAATTGTAAATGTCTGACCTGGCTCAAAACCGCTCTGGCTCTGTAATTCTG
This sequence comes from Bacteroidales bacterium, assembly GCA_017549705.1. Taxonomy (GTDB): domain Bacteria; phylum Bacteroidota; class Bacteroidia; order Bacteroidales; family F082; genus Limimorpha. Next base: position 16,732 of record JAFYNO010000102.1, read on the forward strand.
TGAATTCGATAATAGGAGTACCCACAGTGATCTTAGCTTTGCCTGTCCAGACGTTTGAACCGCATGTTGCTGTGACGTCAATCTGAATCTTTGTGCCGTCAGCCACACCTGATGCCACTGTGAATGCAAACTCATCTGTCAAAGTGATTGACTCGTTTGCTGCGAGGACGCCGAATGAACCTTCACTGTCTGTGAATGTGATGTTTGCATCTGTGCTTGACAGAACAACTGTTGTTGTGCCTGATGTTGGGTCAACACCGACGTTCTTGAATGTCATGCTCATGTGCTGCTCTTCAACAGTTGGCACATTGCCTGGTGTGAATGCCTCAACAGCTACGTATGCACCTTCTGCCGGGAGGATGTCAACATCCTGAATTTCAGTCACCTTATTGTAAGCAATAACTGTGAGTGTGAGTGTCTCGACATTTGCCAATGCTGGGAATTCCATAGTACCAGTGCCATCGATAATCTCTGTTGTTGCGATAACTACACCTGCTTCGTTTGTCAATGTTGCTATACCATAAGCTGCATCAGCTGTGAGTTCGAGTGAGCTCATGCCAACCATCAAAACTGCTGGGTTCATCTCGAGGTTCATGTCGGTTGGGTTAGCTGTGCGGAGCATCATTGAAGGATCGCCGAAGAGAAACCATGAGTGCTGTGTTGCCCAGTATTCACTTGAGCTACCTTTATCAAGAATAAACATAGCGCCATTCAATGCAACGCCTCCCATAGTGTGGTTGAATTGGTCGGTATGACGCCACTCTGTAATAATGTCAATCATTTCGTCCTGGCCGTACATAGGTGGAACCCAAGGCTGTGAAATCCATGAGAACATACCGCCGATAGCACCTGTAGGAGTACCTGTTGTGTTGTTGGTTGCACGCAGCCAAGCCTCACCGAAGCAATCTGAATCAAAGTGACCATTCAAGCATGCCACTGAAATAACGAAAGGCAATTTGTTGTCGTTTGTCAAAGCATTGACGTGGCTGTTGCTGTAGTTACACACGCCCCATGATGTGATACTGCCGTGGTTGCAGTAGTCAACGATACTGACACCGCTGTTAAGAACGTTGGTGATGCCTGTAGCTGTTGCATTAGAAGCTCCACTGCCGCCCTGATGTAAATCTGTAACAGTATTATATGTGTAATGTAACAAAGAGTCACGGATATAATCGATATGCTGATAGTCGTCTTCACCATAGTGACCGCTACCTGCACCGACAGCACCGATACCTAAGCCTTTGTCAACCCAGGTCACATCACTCTGCATGTCGCGCTCATAATAAAGCACCTTGTTGACCTGTGTTGTTACCTGTGTTTCATTTGTTGCTGAGAAACGTCCCACGAACGCTTCTTCATAATAGTCTGTTCCTTCCAACATACCGAACCAGATGTCTGAATACTGTGTATAGTTCTGACCATCACTATACTGGAATGGATGTGGAGTGAGGTTGTTATAGTCACCGACCAACAAGATATAAGTGAGGTTGTGGTTCGGGTCGTTGTAAATATTGCTGATATAGCTCTTGATAGCATCAGCGTTGTTGCCGCCGGCGTCTGTCACGCTAACCAATGTGGTTGGACGACCTGACTGGTTTTTCCAATCAACCAAAGGCTGCATAGCGCTCATAAACTGATCTGGGCAAACGATGAGCATCTCACCGAAATCCTCGATCCAGTTATATTTTGCGTTCTCTTTGAAGTTGATGAAACGATGGTCGTATGAAGCCTTAAACTCTGGAGTCACTTTGATGTCAGCGCTTTTACGTGCTGCCTTCTGGTTCTCACCATTGTCGCTGACCTTTGTCATAGCGATTGTCATGTCTGTGTAAACACGCAATGTCTTTGTCACAGGGTTGTAAGCGATAGGCTGCACCATGATGTTCTGACCACGCAGGTCTCTAATAATATAAGGAGCCTGGAGGTTAGCCTGTGATGCTGGCCAGAATGCGTTCTGTGAATACATCTCACCGTAGGTGTAAGGAACATCTGCCGGGTTGATCTGACGGCTGAAGTTACCTTTTGAAGGAGCTACTTCAACGTTCTCAATATCAACATAATTTGCTTTCACAACATTTACTGCCATCTCTGCGCGATCACCGATAACGACTGAAATAGGAGCATTTGGAAGGTCTGGTGCACCAGCTTCGAGCATACTACCCATCTTGTCAACGCTGACGATGACCTGTGGGCCGTTAGGAGTTCTTACAGTAGTGGTATAGAAACCAGCAATCTGTACGTCTACGACGATTTCATTCTCTGTGGATGAAACCAAAGTGGTCTTCATCTGTGATGGAGTCTCACTTGTGATTCCATGCCATTCCTGGGCAATTCCCATAAATGAGAATGCCAGGAATAATGCTGTTAATAATGCGAATTTTTTCATTTTTTATTCAAATTTATATTACTCGACAGTAATTTTTCTAACGATAGTCTGACCGTCAGCGATGATTCTCAAGAAGTACATACCATTGAGTTCGCTCACGTTGACAACTGTGTTGCCGCTAGCTTTGCCACTCATCACCACCTGACCGACGCTGTTGATCATCTGGTATTCGTAGTTCTCAGCGTTTGTCATGATGTTCAAAACGCTGTTAGCCGGGTTAGGATAGATACCGACGTTCATCTCGTTCTCATCAACTGAGACGAATTCCTCTGTAGTTGCTGACACTGCCACTGGCAATGACATACCATCTTCATAAACTGCGAAGATATAATATGTATATGTTGTTGCCCATTCGAGGTTTTCGTCTACATATGTGAGTTCTGTCACTTCGTCAATCTGGACGCCGTCACGTTTGATGAGGTAAGCCACTGGGTTACTTGCTGCTGGTGCATCCCATGTGAGGGTAATTGTGTTTTCTTCAACAGCTGCTGCGAGGTTCTGTACTGGTTCAGCTGTCACAGGTTCACCAGCGCAGTTCACGTCGAACTGGAAGTTATAGCTTGAGCTCAAGTCACTACCTGTTGTAATCACGGTGCCATCTTCATAAGTCACTGTGAATGAGCACTCATAGGTGTATGAACCAGCAATCCATGTCAATGTCACATGTGAACCGCTATTCAGTTCAAGTGTATAGGTTTCAGATCCGCCGCTGGCGATTGTCAGCTGCTGAGTGAAGCCATAGTCTGTTGTCACAACGAGTTTGTTACCGTTCCAACCGTCACCGTATGAGTCAACAAGGTCAAACACAACGTTGCAAGTATTCTTCAATGTACCAGAGCCTGTTGCAGTAACGCCATTGTCAGCTGTGAATGTGAATTCAACAGGCAAAGCCTCTGTTGTTGGGCATGATGCAGCAACTGTGATGCTGAAGATTGCCATAGCGTCACCGTCGACACCGACTGTACCAACTGTTGATGTAGCGTTGTTTATTGTCAGATAGTTGCTTGTTGTTGTTGCTGTCACTTCAGCGTTAGTTGCCTGATAATGACCTTTGTTATGGAAGTTAGCTACCAATGTGTATGTCTGACCTGGGACAAATGCTCCTGCCCACTGCATATTGGTGAATTCAATGATAGGAGCACCCACTGTGACTTTAGCTTTGCCTGTCCACACATCTGTGCCGCATGTTGCTGTAACGTCAATCTGAATCTTCGTGCCATCAGCAACACCTGTAGCCACGATGAATGAGAATTCGTTGGTAAGAGTCACTGTAGTATTTGCTGCGAGAGCTTCAAATGAACCTTCACCGTCAATGATTGTGAGGTTTTCATCTGCGCATGTAAGTGTCACGTTAGTTGTGCCTGTTGTGCCATCAGCACCGACGTTCTTGAATGACATCGACATTGTCTGCTCTTCATTGCAAGGAACATTACCTGGTGTGAATGAATCGACAGCGATATATGGGCCTGTCAATGCTGCACATGGAACCTCCATGACATAAGGCTGACGCTGTGGATGTGTCACGACGATCTTAGCTGTGCCACCTGATGTGACAGGCTCGATCGGGATTTCAGCTGTACCTTCTTCACCGATTTCGCCAGCGCCAAGAAGAACGCCGTCTTTTGAAATACCAACATATGAACCTGGGTCAGCGGTCACCTCATATGTATCCATTCCGATAGGAAGTGTCGGCATATGTGACACTGTGTTCTCGATTGGGTTTGTGTGATATGGGCAAACAGTACCATCGCCGAGGACGTGGTAGCACTCCCAGTAGTACTGGTCAGAAACACTGCCCTGATAACCGTTAGCATGTGCATAGCAAACTGCCACATTACCAACAAATGGAATAGCTGAAACGCTGTTGAAGTCATCACGGAATGTAGCGTCGTAGACTCCCATTGTTGAGCCTTCGTATGTAGGCATCGCACTTGATGTGTGTGTTGCACCTACTCCGAAATAATAGTCTTCCCACCAATATGTATATGGGCATGATCCGATGTATGCGTATGCGCCTTTATCAGGGGCGATAATCAAAGATTCACCCAAGCACTTGCTTGAATATCCCCAGTCAGCTGCCAAGCAGCAGTTACCCATTGCGAGGAATGGCTTTCCACTATTAGTAAGTGAGTTTGCATTGCCTACTGAGAATGCAGGATCCGACCAACCAGTCTCACCACCGTGAGCGGTGTAGTTCACGAAGTTGACACCTGTGTTCATGCTTGCGTATGGGTTGTTATAAGGCTGCTGTAAGAAGTTGTAAACATTAGCAAAACCATGTTCTGCATTGTAATAGTAGTTCATAGCATACTGGATAGTTGGCTTACCAACCTGTGGGTTCCAACCGCTATCCCAACCAGCGACGAGAAGTACATTGTCCAAATAGCTTGGATCTGGCATGGTGTATTGCTCATACATCAAAGATTTGTTGATAGCATTCTGGAATTCCTGCACTGTTTCGCAAGTGAAACGGCTGTGGAACATATCACCGAAGTAGTCGTTTGAACCGCCAGCGACTGCATAATAATAAAGGTCAGTCACTTTTTGTGTTGCAGAACCTGTCTGTGATGCAGCGACCTGGTTCTTATCACCAACGATGACAACCCATGTTGGGGTCTGACCAGCTGCAAGACCATCGTTGTATTTGCCAACGATAAACTGCTTGATAGCTGCTGCTGTTGTGCCGATCTCATCAGTGTAGTTGACATCCATGTAGAAACCTTTTTCGGTCTTCCACTGGAGCCAAGGCTGCATTGCGTCTTCGAACATACGGTTAGCGATAACCAAAACTTTTACTGGAACAGCCCAGAGGTCTGGGTGCTCATCGTAGATGTCGCGGATAGCTCTCTCGTTGAACAAAGAAGCGTACACTGTTCTGAAGTAAGGGCTATAGGTGTTAACCAATGTCTGCTCTGTGAGAGCGAGGTCGGCATTCTCGAATGTCACTTCAACCTCAATGTCGTTGTAAACACGGAGTGTGTTTGCTGCGGCATTGTATCTCACTGAGTTGAGCTGCAAAGCACCAACCTGGATACCACGCATTGTTCCCATCACTGTCACTTCAGCGAGTGGACGCTCATCGTAACCTCTTGTTGTGTATGCTGCCTCGTTGTAAACGAACTTAGGGTTCTTCTCACTCTTGCTATATGAAGGCTGCTGAGGATAAAGTCTCTCAATTCCATAGTCAGCGAGATTGTACTCGTTAACAGTGTAGTTCTTCACTGTAACAACTGGAGTTGCTCCGAAAGGAACGGCGATAAGTTTACGTGTCACAAGAATCTGTGGCTCGCCAATGTTACCTGTAGGAAGGGTGTTTTCCATCATAATGGTAGAAAATTCACCTTTCTCTGTCGAGACCAACTTACTCTCCATGCTGTTGTATGAGAATGAAGCTGTAAAGCCGTTCATTGTAGCGTTTTCAGCTGCCTGTGAACTGACTCCTTTTGTTGCAAAGTCAATACGACCTTGAGCAAGAGCTTGGAAGCCAAACATGATGACTATCAAAGCCATTGCTAACTTTTTGAGTTGAAATTTTTTCATTTGCTAAAATTAAATTAAGTTATTAATAATTGTTAATTTCTTTTTTTAAAGCCTGCAAAAATACAAATTTTTTTCAATTAAGAAATGCTTTTTTTTGATTTTTTTCGCAAACTTCTTTACTTGCCCAGTATTTTCTCGTATTCTTTTTTTGAGTTCAAAATCTTAACAGCTTGCTCTATCATTTTGTCGTTTTTCATCACCACCTGATAGAACTTGTCGATATTCCACACATCTTGCGCTATTATCGCCTTGATTCTCAATTTTATCCAATCTTTCGAGCGCTCAAACTGCTCATCATTCCATTTCACATCTTTCTTTTCAGCCACCTTTTTAAACTCCCCAATCATATCATCATCAACCTTGAATTTCTTGTTGTATTTTTCAAATTCAGGGTATTCGTGTTGTATCGTTTCACGGTTTGCCAAAACAAAGTCGATGCAGTATGCGTTGAACACGTTTTTCCTTATCAGATCTGTGAAAAGCTTGGAAGAATATGTGGTGTCGACAGGCATGAAGATATCTGGCATAATGCCTCCGCCACCGTATACCGTTCTGTGGCTCGTCAATGTGTAATATTTAAGAGAATCAGCGAGTTTGATACTGTCGGCGTGGTAATATTCGCCATGTTCGAGACGTTTTGTCATCTCCTTGAAATAATCTTCCGAGCCTTTCTCGTACGATCTCTGTATGCAACGGCCTGTCGGGGTGTAGTAACGTGCCGTGGTAAGGCGTATCTGTGAGCCATCAGGCAGGTTGAAAGGTCTCTGCACCAAGCCTTTGCCGAAAGAACGACGGCCAATCAAAACACCGCGGTCCCAGTCTTGCACTGCGCCAGACACAATCTCACTTGCCGACGCACTGCCCTCGTCAATCAAAACGACAAGACGACCTTCACGGAAATCTCCGTCGTTGTCTGTCTCAAAGACCTGCTTTGGGCTCTTCAAACCCTCAGTAAACACTACCATTTTCTTGCTTCCGAGAAACTCATTGCCCATACCGAACGCTGTCTGCAGATATCCGCCGCTGTTGCCTCTCAAATCGAAAATAAGCGACTGCATGCCCTGCTTTTTCAGGTCGTTGAGCGCTTTGGTAAACTCCTCCACCGACTGCTGCGCGAACTTGTCAAGTTTAATGTAGCCTATCTTCTTGTCAACCATAAAATATGTGTTGATGCTATTCAATGGGATCTTATCTCTAACAACCTCGAAATCAATGAGTTCTTTATCATCGCCGCGTTTGATGCCGAGCACCACCGTAGTACCTTTCTTGCCACGCAGATGCTTGGTAACATATTCATTGTTGACTTTCTTTCCGAATGCATCTTCCCCATCGATGGTCACTATTCTGTCGCCAGCCATGATGCCTACTTTCTCCGACGGACCGCCGGGAACAGCTGACACGACAAGGATAGTGTCGCGCAAGATCTGGAACGTAACTCCTATGCCTTCGAAGCTGCCAACAAGTTCTTCATTGGCTTTCTGAACGTCTTTCGCTGCGATGTAAGCACTATGAGGATCAAGGCTTTTCAGCATCGCCGTGATGGCTTCCCCGGTTAACTTCGGCATATCGGTGCTGTCAACATAAAAATTGTCGATAAGATACATCGTTGTGGCGAGTTTCTGCGTCGTTTCCGCAGGCTTTACCTTATTTTGTGCATAACACAAAACATTTGAAAGCACTAAAAAAAACAAAACTATTCTTTTCATATTTCTAATCATTTTGTCATTCCGAGCTTGTCGAGGAATCTACTCCTTTCAAATGCCGTAGATTTCTCCATTCCACTTCGTTTCAGTCGAAATGACGGGGAGTTAGCTTCGTACTATATCAAACGTGTTATCGTCATTTATTTTAATGATTGTCGATGCCTTCGGCTTCACAATCACATCATGATAGAGGCTGACGACGTAATCAGCCGAATTCTTCATCTCTTCGGAGATGTCAATGTAATTGGCCGGTGACGGCTCGCCACTGAGGTTTGCCGACGTCGAGGTTATTGGGCGACCGAGACGTTTTATCACCTCTTTGCAAAATTCGTTAGTCGTCACGCGGATGCACACGCTGCCGTCCGGAGTGAGGTTTTTCGCCAGCCCTTTTGACTCTTTGTATATGATACTCAACGGGTTTTTCGCTGATCTTATCAAATCAGCGGCTATAGGCGACGGGTTCACCACGTAATCTTTCAAGCGCTCCACCGAGTCGACCAAGATGATCAAGCCTTTGCCGGCAGGACGGTTTTTAATCTTAAAAATATTGTCGATGGCCTTAGCGTTGGTGGCGTCGCAGCCTATTCCCCAGATGGTGTCGGTAGGATAAATGAATACCTTGCCCTCTGAAAGGAGCTTCACACACAAATCTACTTCTTGTTCAAAACTGTTCATAATCTATCTGTAAGTTCTTTAATATCAATAAAATAAGCGCAGTTAAAATGGCCTTTCGGACATTGTCTGTAGCCATGCAGTCCGCACGGACGGCAGTCAAGATTGCTGCGTTCCTCAACGACCACCGAGTCTTCCGACAGCGGACCGAATCCGAAGTCGGCCACTGTCGAACAGAATATCGCCGTCGTCGGGGCGTTTTGCGAGCTCGCGAGGTGCATAGGCGATGAGTCGCAGACGTAGCACATCTTAGCATCTTTCATCAATGCCGCCGACTCCAAGAGATTCAGCTTGCCGGCAAGACTTTCGATTCGTTTACCCGGCACATTGCTGATGATGCGGTCGCATATCGCGATGTCGTCTCTTCCGCCAAGGAGATAAACCTTCAAATCATCAGGCACGAGCTTCAAAAACTCGACCCAGCGATCTTCCGGGAACTGCTTGGTAAACCACAGCGAGCACGGCGCCACGCAGATGTATCTCTCTGATTTATAACACTCAACTTTTTCAAAGATCTCCTTACATGGATATAACGCCGGACGCATCGGTTTATTGTCCGTGATATGCTCAATCAGCTTCTGATTTCTATCGACTTCATGCACTCCCTTCACCCCTATCTCATGCTTTATTTTATGCGTGAAGAAGCAGCTGAACGGGTTCTTGTTGAAGCCAGCAGTCTCCTTCGCCTTACCGAAAACTGTCAGGAAGCCCGTCGCCGCATAACGTTGTACGTTGACAATCAAATCGTAACGCTGCTTGCGCACCTCTTTCATGATCGCGAAAAGGTTACGATATTTATGATTTTTCTTGTCCCATGAATACACCTTATTCAGATAAGGATGATTGACAAAAAGACTCTCGTAGCCTTTCTTTATCATCATATCTATCTGACTATCAGGATAATACGCATGCAATTTCTCCGCAACAGCTGTCGCGAGAATAACATCACCGATGGAAGCAGTTTGGATAACAAGAAACTTTTTCATCACTTCAAAATAAATTACAAAAATACTAATTTTTCTGAAAACGAAAAAATAATTTGTCATTTCGACTGTAGCGAAGCGGAATGGAGACCTGAGCGAAGCGAAAGCATTCGCCACAGGCGAATAAATCTACAGCAATTGAAAGGAGTAGATTTCTCGACTTCACTTCGTTTCGCTCGAAATGACGAGTGAATGATTATTTTTTGTATTTTTGCGAAAATTTTCGCATTAGTATTATATGTGGTTATTAGCATTAGCAATTGGCTTGGTTTACGCCTCGTTGCTGTATCTCTTTTCGAAGAAATACAGCAAAGGATTGACTGTGCTTTTGTTTGCTTTGCGCACAATCGTCGTCGCCACCGTCGTGATGCTGTTCGTCAACCCATATATCAAGCAGAGAAGCTATAAAATTGAGAAGCCTATTGTTATCTTGGCGCAAGACAACTCCGAATCGATTGTTTTGTCAAAAGACTCAGTTTTTTATAAGGAAAAATATCCGCAACTGATTGATTCCATTGCAAATGTGCTAGAAAAAGATTATGATGTTGAGAAATTATTGTTTGGCGGTTCTGTCATTTTGACCGACGACTTCAATTCACGTCATTTCGACCGACCGCAGGGAGTGGAGAAATCTACAGCAATTGAAAGGAGTAGATTTCTCGACAAGCTCGAAATGACATATTCAGAACAGTTTACAAATATTAGTAATGTCTTGAATACGATACAACGCCAATATTTTAAAAAGAATGTCGGCGCTGTCGTTCTCCTTTCCGACGGCATTGTAAACCAAGGTGTTAATCCGGAATTGATTATCGAAAACTATAATTTCCCTATATATTCCGTAACGTTCGGCGACACCGTGGCGTATCCTTCTATGATTATAAAAGACGTGAAATACAATAAGACGGTTCCGGCCAACATGCTGTTTCCGCTACGTGTCACCGCCAATGCCACGAATTACAAAGGGCAAGACATGAACGTCATCGTGAAGATGGACGGCAACGAGGTGGAAAACGTGACCATTCCAGTAACCTCGAGCCGATTCTCGAAAACCCTTGATTTCAATATCGATTCCGGAGATGAAGGAACAAAACAGATAGATATTATTGTCGGGAAATCATCAAAACGTATTTTCGTAAATGTATCTGATAAAAAATACCGAATTTTGTGCCTCGCCCGTGCGCCGCATCCCGACATTGCCGCAATAAAATCGGCATTGGATGATCATTTTGAATTTGATGTGGTTTATGATAACGCAGGAGCAAATAATGATTTGCTCGTACAATATGATTTGTTGATATTGCACGATATTGCAACCAGGTCATCGATTCCAACATCATCGATAATCGGTTCCAATTTCGACACGTTCAACGAATCGCAAGACATCGTTTCCATCAATCGGGGCGCGGCAAACACCAACCTTGACGTGAGAGGCAGGTTTAACAACGCTTTCGGACTGTTTACCATTTCTTCCGACATTAAAAACGAACTTAAATCATATCCGCCATTGGCATTGCCGCACTGCGAGATAGCATTCAACGGCCGCCACGACGACGCTCTGCTGATGAACGTGATGGATATTGAGACACCTAATCCTCTACTTGCATTTGCAAATGATAACGACGGTAACAAACACGCCTTCTTTTTCGGAACAGGCTGCTGGCGCTGGAAACTCTACGAATATTTCCATCATAAAAACAACGACGGCTTCAATGAGATTATCAGCAAGACGGTGAAATATCTGCTCACTGAAAAGGATAAAGAGCTAACTATCAATCACAAGGAGAGCTATCTGAACACCGAAAGCATCAGCATTTCTGCGGAACTACGCAATCCAAGCAGGGAATTGATCAACGAACCGGATTTGCATATCACGATTAATAATCAATATGAATATGTGTTTTCAAAAGGCGAAAACAATTATCATTTGAACATTGGTATGTTGCCCGAAGGCATCTATAACTACTGTGCGCACACATCATTCGGCAGCGTCGACTACAAAGTCAACGGCACCTTCACCGTGGAGTCCATCGGCATCGAGGCGCAGGATCTGACCGCCAATATCGAACGAATGAGATCATTGGCATCACAAACAGGAGGCAAACATCACTATATCACTGATATTCACCACATTATCAAAGATCTTGAAGACGACAGCCGCATAACGTCAATCTCTCGCGAAGATACGCGTTATGACGACTTGATTAACCTTAAATGGCTGTTTTTCAGCATCTTAGCTTTGATTACAATCGAATGGTTATTAAGAAAAATATTTGGAATTTATTAAATACATTACCATGAAAGTAGCAAACAACACTTACGTAACGTTAACTTACACGTTACACAACGACACAAAAGACGGTCCGGTCATCGACCAGGCTACGAAAGAGCATCCGTTGGAGGCCATTTTCGGTCACGGCATGTTCCTGCCACGTTTCGAGGAATGTCTGCAAGGTCTTGAGCCGGGCGACAAATACGGTTTCCACCTCACTCCTGCCGAAGGTTACGGCGAGTACAACCCAGAGATGGTTTACACCGTGAAGAAGGATATGTTCATGGAAAACGGCAAGCTCAGCGAGCATTGCAAAGAAGGCAACACCTTGCAGTTTAACGTCGGAAACGGCGTCATTCCTGGAAAAATCAAGAAGGTGAGCCTCGAGTTGGTGGAGATTGACTTCAACCATGAGTTGGCAGGCGTGCCGCTTTATTTCGAGGGCGAGATTCTTGCTGTCCGTGAGCTCAAAGAGGAAGACCTCGGAGGCGGCTGTGGCCACTGCGGTGGCAGCTGCGAAAACGGCAGCTGCGACAGCGGTTGTGAAGGTTGCAAATAAAAAAACCGAGTCAATGACTCGGTTTTTTTATTCAATTCTTCAGATATTAGAATGTGTAGAAAACGCCAATTGTGATAGGTGTTGGATCATTGATACCGAGATCAAACTCGCTATACTTAGTTGTTGTTGTTGTGCCACCATCCTTTTCAACTTCTTTTATTGATGTGTAGCCAAGGCTCAAGATGTTAAGCTTGCAGTTCAATGAGAAGTTATCTGTGAGCTGATAAGCCATTCCCGGGACAACACCGATGAAAAGTCTGTTTGTTTTGTCACCATCCACTGAGAGGCTCATTTCATCATAGTCGATAGTTGTTTTTGGAGTGCTAATACGGTAATCAATCTTACCATCTGCATAGAATTTGAAGTTGTCAATCTCTGCAAAAATGTAGCGGAAATAAGGAGCAAAACCTATTGTTGTGGTTTTGACTGTTCTTGTGTATTTATCGCCGTCCTCATCAACACCTTTGGTTGTACGTTTGTTAAAACCGAATGTAAGGTCAAGACCAACACCCATTTTTTCGTTGAACATGAAACCTGCTGATGGGTTGAATTCAAAGCCGAACCATTTTGGACCATCTGCTGTAACAGATACGCCATTTGATTCTGTTGTAACTTTTGCGCTCTGTGTGTTCATACCGATGTTACCGCCAACATAAAGCTGAGCTGATGCGAACATTGTTGCTGCTACGAAAGCAATTGTGATAAATAGTTTTTTCATTGTTAAAAAGTTTTAATTAGGCCTACTCTGTTTGAGATTTTCGGCATCTTCTCTTAAAAATAACAAATGTCACTGCAAAGATATGTATAATATCCATTGCGGTGACATTTTTTTATCAACATCGAAAATAGTTATCAACAATAGAAATTGCTGATTTCGCTATTTTTAGAAGTGATAACCGACTCTAACTACGAGCTCTGATGCTGAGATTGAGTTTTTGCCTTTGAAATCATCTTCAAGACCTGTAACATTATCTTTACATTTTCCTGTAATCTTTGCACTTCCAAGTGAATAGAAGTCAAGAACGATGCTCATCTTATCCCACATCATGACGCCGGCGCCGACTTTGAAGCCAAATGTTGTTGCTGAGTCATAAGTGTATGTGATTTCTTCATCGGCAGCTCCAATGTATTTAAATGTTTCCTTACCTTGTGAAATCAGTCTGAAGTTTGGACCAACAGCAGCTTCTCCGAAAATACCAACGATATTGTTGAAGTTATGCTGATAGTTCACACCGAAAAGAATCGGGATGTTCATGAAATTAGGTGCAGAGAAATTATACTCTGATGCAAATGGTGTCGTTACAACCCATACTTTACCCCAAGAATCTAAAGCATCGGTGATATTTGAGCTATTGGTGTTATAGAAGAAGTCCACGCCACCGAAAACGCCAAGACCTTCAACAGGAAGACTGTAAGTCACATCGAAGCCAAGGTTGAAGCCCATGCCTGCATATCCCTGATCACCGGTTTTAGACATCAAAGCATAGTTATCCAGGCCTTTAAAAGCATTGACACCGCTTGTTTGGATCTCATCGCCCTGACCCATGTTGCCCATAGGAATAGCATAACCTACGTAAACACCAAATTTAACTGGTTTCTGTGCAAAAGCAAAAACGCTAACGAGCATTAATGCCACTACTAAAGTAAATTTTTTCATATTGCAATAATTTTAAAGTTTATTTTCCAATCAGCAAAGTTATACATTATTTTTATACGTTTGACATTTATTTTTAAAAAACGTCATTTTTCAAACTATAAACCACTGCGGTTCTTGCCACATTATAAATTTTCATTGTAATCTCATCGCCTTTTTTCTCTGATGGGAAAATTGCGTTTTTATCAATGTTTTCAAAGCCTCCGAAACATTTGTCATCGCTGCTGAAAATGATTTTATAGTCGCCGGTTTGCTTCACCTTAATTTTATAGTCGGGCAAAGATTTTTGTCCCCAATTGAACACAAAAATCAGATTATTTCTCTCAAAGACAATGGTTTTGTTGTCTTCGTCAGCCTCCAGAAGCCACGCTGGAGCTGCCTGCATCACCTTGGTTTTCTTAACAAAAGCTAGCATTGCCTTGTCGAAATCGCCCAGCCAATGGTATTTCAGATAGCCGTTGTCAGCTAACGACCACTGGCGCTTAGCGTATTTGTAGCTCCATCCGTTGTCGTAGCGTGGAAAATCAATCCATTCGGGATGTCCAAACTCATTGCCCATGAAGTTGAGCCATGCGTCGCCACCGAGAGTGATGGTGAAAAACCTTATCATCTTGTGCAGTGCGATGCCTCTATCGATGATGAGATTTTGCGACGCCTTGTCCATCGCAGTGTACATCTCCTTGTCCATAAGTCTGAACGCCAACGTCTTATCTCCTACCAGCGCCTGATCGTGCGACTCGGCATATGCTATGGTTTTCACGTCTTGCAGGCGGTTTGTCATGGTGAAGAAAAACTCATGCATGTTCCATTGCTCGTCGGTTTGGTCTTTCAACACCTTTATCCAGAAATCAGGCAAGCCCATGCCAAGACGATAGTCGAAACCGATGCCGCCGTCTTCGATTTTGGCGCAGATTCCAGGCATACCACTGACATCTTCAGCTATCGTAACATCCTGTTTTTCAATATCATGAATCAACTTATTGGCCAGTTGTAGATATGTCACGGCATCGTTGTCAACGCTGTCGCCGAAGTATTTCCATGGACTGTCGAAGGTCTCGCCTATGCCGTGATTTTTGTATAACATCGAAGTCACGCCGTCGAAACGGTAGCCGTCGAAATGATATTCTTCGAGCCAATATTTCACGTTGGAAAGCAAAAGCTGCAAAGTCTCAGTCTTGCCGTAGTTAAACAGCTTCGAATCCCATTGCGGATGA
>JAFYNO010000103.1 GCA_017549705.1 Bacteroidales bacterium
AATGCAAAGAACTATATCAGCATGGCCGACAGCCTCTTCTTCAAAGACCACTGGCTCGACAAGATGCAGAATGGCTTACAGCACAGAGTGCCAATCAACCTGCCTATAAAGTTGTTTAAATACTTCACCTGGACCACGTCGGTGAACCTCACAGACAAGATGTATCTGCAGTATTACAAGAAAGAATGGGACATCGACACGACAGGCACAGGCTTTGTCAGGACCGACACTATCCCGCATTTCAGCAATGTGTTCACATACGATATGTCGAGTAACATCACCACGAAGATATACGGGATGTTCAGGTTTAAGAAAGGTCCGGTGAGAGCTATCAGACATGTGTTCACACCTACCATCGGATTCTCATATAACCCAGATTACAGCGAGAAGTTCTGGAATTATTATTCCACATACATCGACGGCAACGGCAAGGAGCAGAAATACAGCTACTACCAAGGATCGATCTTCGGTGCGCCGTCGGCACAGAGGTCAGGAAGGATAACATACAGTCTGAGTAACAATCTGGAAATCAAGGTACCATCAAGAAAAGACACTGTGACGGGTCTGAAAAAAGTGGTGTTGATTGAAAATCTGACATTATCGGGTAACTACGACCTTGCCAAAGACTCCTTAAACTGGTCATACCTCACCGTCAGTGGAAGAACGACGCTATTCAAGAACTTCAGCGTGCAGTATTCAAGCATCTGGGATCCGTATGTTTTAGACTCAGCAGGCACCAAACAACTCAACAAATACGAGTGGGATGTCAACAAGCGTCTTTTCAGAAAGAAGAGCGTAGCATGGAACTTCAGTGCCAGCTACACTATCAACGACAAGACGTTTGGCAAGAAAAACAAAAACAAGAATAAAGGCGACGAAGAGAAGCCATTGGTATCGTCGCCGAACGCATCGGAGGAGGAGTTGAACGACATCCACAACAACCCTAACGGCTATGTCGACTGGTCAACGAGCTGGTCGCTGTCGCTGAGTTACAACTTACGATTAACAAATAATTTATCGTATATCAACTGGCTTTTGCACGACAACCGATCGACGGTGCAGACGTTAGGATTACAAGGTGAGATTAAGCTGTCGCCAAAGTGGAAGCTCTCGGCGCAGACTGGCTGGGACTTCGAGACGAAGAAGATATCTTACACCTCCGTCACCATCTATCGTGACCTGCACTGTTGGGAGATGCGATTCAACGTCATCCCTTACGGAACGTATAAATCGTGGAACTTCCAGATCAACGTGAAGGCGGCGGCGCTGCAAGATTTGAAGTTGACGAAGAAAAAAGATTATAGGGATAATTATTAAACAGCCCCGTCATTTCGACCGAAGTGGAGAAATCTACGACAAACAAAATCTTAAGTGCTTGATAGGAGTAGATTTCTCGACAAGCTCGAAATGACATAAAAAGTTTGAATTATTTGAAAAAAATATTATTTTTGCAGAGATTAATATTTAAGATATGAAAAAGATTTTGTTAGCATTAATGATTTTCAGTTGTTGCGGGTGTTTCGCTCAGGTGGAGTCGGCATATGAGAAGTATGTGAGGGAGCAGAACGAGAAGATGCAGCAGATGAAGAAGAACCAAGACGAAGGCATCGCCAAGCTGCAGAAAGAATACGAAGATTACGTCAAGAAGGAGCAGGAGGCGTACAACAAATTCCTTAAGGAACGGGCTCAACAATGGGGCAAGGACAATGTAAAGGAGAGCACCCAGAAAGACTGGGTCGAGTATTCAAAGGATGGCAAGTCGCGCTCCGATGTCGACTTTGAAAGTGGTGAGGTGACAATAGAAATCATCCAGGAGAAAGGCCAAAAAGTTGATAATAAAGAGATTGAAGACAAGCTCAAGTTCTTGTTGACCAACAAAGGCAAGACCAAAGACTACGACTCGGAGGTTGAGAAGGCCGTGCCTCTCCAGGAGAAGCCTGTGCTTGAGAATCAGGTGAAGACCCCATCTGGCGAGATGGTGACAGAGAAGAACCTCGACAAGGACGTGAAGGAGATAGTGGAAAACGTTAAGCCAGAGGTGAAGACCATCAAAGGCGACGACAACGTGGAGCGTCAGGTGGTGACCATCAAGCTCGAGCTCGTGCCGGACCACATCCGCACACGTGCCGAACAATATAAGAAAGAAGTCGAGAAATATTGTCAGAAGTGGAAAGTTGACCCAGCTTTGGCATATGCCATCATGCAGACCGAGTCGTCGTTCAACCCGAAGGCTAAGTCGCACGTGCCAGCCTACGGTCTGATGCAGATAGTGCCTCGCACCGCTGGCGCCGACTGTGCACAGAGTCTCAAGAAACCATTCTCGGCGCCGACAGGCAACTACCTCTATGAGCCGGAAAACAACATCGAGATGGGCGTGCATTACCTCTATCTCCTGCAAAAGAGATATTACACCAACGTCATCGACAAAAATAGTCAGAATTTATGTGTCATCGCATCATATAACACCGGCGCCGGCAACGTGGCGAGGGCGCTGAGAGGCGACACCAAAATCGGCAAGGCGATACCTCAAATCAACGAGATGAGCTACGACCAGCTCTTCAAATATTTCGAGAAACACCTCATGCCGGAGACACAGAACTACATCAGAAAAGTAACAGAAAGAATGAATAATTTTAAAACATGGTTAAAATGAAAAAAGCTATTGCAACAAACAACGCTCCAGGCGCCATCGGCCCATACAGCCAGGCCATCGCAGCAAACGGATTCTTATTTATCTCAGGTCAGATGCCAGTAAACCCAGCAACAGGCAACGTCGTTGACGGCGGCATCACCGAGCAGACAGAGATGGTGATGAAAAACCTCGAGGCTATCCTCAAAGAAGCAGGATGCACCTTCGACAACGTGGTGAAATCGACATGCTACCTTAGCGACATCGCCAACTTCGGCGCCATGAACGCTGTGTACGGCAAATACTTCAAGCAAGACCCTCCAGCGAGAGCGGCATTTGCAGTTAGAACACTTCCAAAAGAAGTGATGGTTGAAATTGAAATGATAGCAGCAATGTAACAACCCCGTCATTTCGAGTGAAGCGAAGCGTAATCGAGAAATCTCATCCATATGCAGGAGATTTCTCCATTCCGCTCCGCTCCAGTCGAAATGACGACAAAAAATAAGAAACATGAAAAAGTTAGCATTATTATTAGTTGTAGCGTTCGTTGTGACGTTGTTCACGGTGTCGTGCTCGAAGAAAAAAGACGAGCCGGCAAGCACCACAAAGACATATTCCGAGTTGATTGTCGGACGTTGGAAGACAGCTGACGGCGGTCATTTTGAGGTCTATGAGGCATCAGGCATAGGCCATATGTGGGATCCAGCCGACGACGTGCAGGAAGACGAAGCCGATAACTTCGACTACACCATCAACGAAAAAGAGAAGCAAATGACCCAGATTATCCATTTCCAAGGAGGTCAGGGCGATGTGCCGCAATACTGCAACATACTCATCTTAAATGAGACTACATTAAAGTACAACAATGAGGCATTAAAAGCCGAGTATACATTAACTAAAGTCAATTAGTTTAAAGTTTAAAGAATGAAAAAAGCCTACAAGATCACATGGATAAGCCTCGCCTCGGTGGTGGGCGTGGTGTTGATCGTCATACTATTGGCGATGTATCTGGTATTTAGTCCGAAACGACTGACTTCTCTGGTCAACAGTTACGGGTCAAACTTCATCACCTGCGACTACAACATTGGCAAGGTGGACTTGACGCTATTCAAGACCTTCCCTGACGTTGGGCTGGAAATCAACGATCTTGTGCTTATCAACCCGACGAAGGGCTGGACCACCGACACCCTCGCCCGTATCGATGAGTGCATAGTATCCGTCAACATCAAGAAAGCCTTGTTTGAGGACGAGATCATCGTCAACAGCTGTCATCTCAACGGCGGTTTCATCAACGCTTTCTTCGACGTGGAGGGAGGCAACAACTTCGACATCTTCCCGCCGAGTGAGGCGGAGCCGAACGAGGCGGCTCCCGACGAGACATCTTATCTCATCGACCTCAACAAGCTGACACTCAACGGCATCGACATACGCTACACCGACCTGGCATCAAGCACCACAGCAGCCATCAACGGCATGGGGCTCAAGATGTCTGGCATCATCAACAACGACGTCATTGACGCTGATGTGAATATGGCTATCAAAGATCTTCATGCCGAGATACAAGACACCACATCGATGAAAGCCTCTATCAACGACATCACCTTCAACGGTAAAGTCAACATGAAAGGCGACGACATCAAAGCTGACGCCAGCATCGGCACAGGCGCCCTCGCCTTCCTCATGAAAGGCGAAAGCGACATCTCCGCCAAACTCAACAGCATAAATGTCGGATATAAAGGCGACATCAACAATTTCGAGCACATCAAAGGCAACATAACACTTAATGCCGACAAAGCGACAGCAGTGATGGACGGTGAAGCTTATGCCAATAACACCGATATCAGCCTTGTCATCCCTGTAGACTTCGACCTCAACGAAAACTATGCAAAATTCGACAAGTCGGAAGTCAAGCTCAACGACATCAAGATTGAATTCATTGGCGAAGCCTCAATGAAAGATGCCATCAAGCTCAACATGGATCTCCACACCAACGCGATGATCATCGACCATCTGATTCGTATGATCCCTGAAAAGTTGAGAGAAGAGCTGCTCAGCGGTATCAAAGTCAACGGAAAGCTGATACTTGCTTCGCACATTGAAGGCACTTACAGCGAGAATCAGATGCCTATCATCAAAGCCGACGTCAGACTTGCTGACGGCTACCTCGAGATGCCCGAAACGCTGCCATTTCCCCTCACAGGTGTGAACACATCTATTCACACCGACCTCGACCTTAATGGCAAATCAGATGTCAATCTGAAGTCGTTGCGACTCAAGATGAACAACACCGTGTTAGCCGCCAGCGGCAGCGTGAAAGATGTCATGGATAAGATGCATTGCAATCTCAGTGTCAAGGCTGATGTCGACTTCGACGATGTGAAGTCTTATTTTCCTGAAGAGCTCATCGCGCGAGGCTCCGTCAAGGCTGACGTCAACCTCAGAGGCACCGCCGAACAGTTCAGCAGCCTCGACCTGATGAACACCAAGCTTAACGGCAAGCTGCACTTCAACGACCTGAACGTCAAATATGCCGACACCATCAACCTCAAGTCATCGGATATGAAGCTCGACTTCGTGCTGCCTAACCCTGCCGAGAACTCTCTCACCAACGGCTTAGCCAACGTGATGGTCAGCGGCAGCGACCTCGACGCCGACATCACCGGCATGATGACAGCAGTACTCAACGACTTCAACATCGAAGCGCAGGTTTCCAACATCATGGACAGCACAGCAGTGATGTCTGCCATCGCCGACTTCGGTTTCAGCAATATCGACTTCGCGATGGACGACATGGTATTCCGTGCTAACAACGTCAGCGCCAGCGCTTATATGCTTCCTTCATCTAACGAAGGCAAGACTTCCTACGCCGCTGTTTTCAGCAGCGACAGCCTGTTGTATGTCATGGGTGACGAGATGTTCTTCACCACCGAAGGCCTCGCCCTAGACGTCAACGCCGACTATGACGAGACTGCTGAAGACCTGTTTTTACAATGGAACCCGATACTTAACCTCGACCTTAGCAACGCCATCTTCGCGATGAACGACCTCAAAGAGCCAGTGGAGATCCCTCAAGTGACATTGAATTACACTGAAAAAGGACTTAACATCGGCAACAGCCAGTTTGTCCTCGGCGACTCCGACTTCAAGCTGTCGGGCGTGCTCACCAACGTCTATGACCATTTTAAGACCGACGAGCTTTTGAAAGGCGAGTTTAACTTCACCTCTAACTACACCAACGTCAACGAACTAATGGATATCTTCAACGGCATGGGCGCCGACGAAGAGACAAAAGCACAGAACGCCAAAGATATCGACACCACCGTCGTCGTCAAAGAAGACTCACCGTTCATGGTGCCTTACGGCGTGAACATCGTGATGCACACTTTGATTAACAGCGCGCAGGCTGGCGATATGAGTATCCGCAACGTGGGTGGCGACCTCACCATCAAAGACGGCATCCTCGTGCTCCAAGAGATGGGCTTCACCAGCGACGCCGCCAAGATGCAGCTCACCGCCATCTATAAGTCAAAGAGAAAGAACCATCTGTATGCAGGCTTCGACTTCCATCTGCTTGACATCGACATCGCAGAGATGATACGTATCATCCCTGACCTCGACACCATCGTCCCGATGCTGAGCTCATTCGCCGGCAACGCCGAGTTCCACTTCGCGGCTGAGACCAACCTCAAAGCCGACTATTCACTGAAATACTCGACCTTAAAAGCCGCCTGCAGCATCGAAGGCAAAGACCTCGTGGTGCTCGACAGCGAGACATTCGACAAGATCAAAAGGTTACTCTTCTTCAGCAAGAAGACCGACAACAAAATCGACAGCCTCGACGTGCAGTTTACAGTGTTTAAAAACGAAATCGACGTCTACCCATTCGCCGTCTCGATGGATAAATACTCCGCCATGCTCTATGGCCGCCATAACCTCGACATGAGCTACGACTACAACATAGCAGTGCTCAGCCCACCAATCCTCAGCCGACTTGGCGTCGAGATCAAAGGCCCCGACTTCGACAATATGAAGTTCAAAGTCAGAAGAAGCAGACATAAAAACATGTTTAACCCAGAGAAACGCGACTATAAGGAAGAGAAGATTGCCGAGTTGAAGAAGATCATCTCTAACTCTTTGAAAGATAATGTCAAACCTCAATAGTCTAAACATTATTAAACTTATAATACGGCTGCTGCTCGGTGTGTTTTTCATCAGCACAGCCGTATTGAAATTATTATCGATTGACAGTTTTGAAGTCTATATCTACAGCTTCGGAATTGTCAATTATATTACAGTGACTTTCCTCTCAAGACTATTGATTTCCATCGAGTTGCTGATTGGAATAAGCCTCATTTTTAAGATATATTTCCGACAAGTTTGGTGGCTCACCATGCTGATTATTGCCGGTTTCACCTTATTTTTAATATACGCCGCCATTTTCAGAAACGACAGCAACTGCCACTGTTTCGGAAGTTTAATAGAGCTCGATCCAAGTCAGTCAATCATCAAAAACATCATCACGATAGTGCTGCTTCTCTTTATCAGAAAAGAGCAAAGTCATGATTACAAGCCGCTAATGCGGAAATGGCTCATCGGCATTTCTATTGCAGTTTCTATAATCATTCCATTCGTCCTCGTTCCGATGGATGTGATTTACAATAAAATCCATTCTGAAAAAGAGAATATCAACACTGTGGCGTTTTACGAGAGCCTGAGTGATTCTACATATCGTGAGCTCCAGCAAGGCCGATACCTTATTAATTATGCGCTCGCCGGATGCAAGTTTTGTCGCATCGGAGCCGAGAAGCTCGTTTTGATGGTCGAAAAGCACAATATTCCGCATGAAAAAATAAAATTTGTCGTCGGCGGAAATGACGATGCAATCAGCAAATTCATAGAAAAAACTAATACTTCCGACTACGAGCATTATAAGATTCCTGCCCCCGAACTGATGTCGATTACCTTCGGGAAGTTTCCTCTGTATGTTTTTCTTGAGGACGGCAAGGTTGTGAAGGCTGGGGATTTCAGGATTTTGGATGATGGTTTTTTGATGGAGTTTTTTTAGGTTCTCGCAGATCTCGCAGAAAACGCAGAATTGTTCTTCCACAAATTTCTTCCACATTGATTTAGTTCGCTGACGCTCACAGATTTCGCAGAGGGGGCAACAAAAATAAAACGGCAACCATCGCTGATTGCCGTTTTTCGGTGGAGCATAGGAGAATCGAACTCCTGACCTTTTGAATGCCATTCAAACGCTCTACCAACTGAGCTAATACCCCTTTGTTTTGCGGTGCAAAAATACAACTTTTTTTGTTACACCGACATTTTTTTAAAAATTATTTCTTTCGATTCCGACGACGTCTATTCCCTTCCTCTTGAGGCTCTTTCTTCTCCTTGCGGAAGATGTCGTTCTTATCCTTCGGGCGCAGCTCGTCGAGCCACTCGAAGCCCTTCAAAATCTCGATGCCTGGCTTCATCTTCTCCTTAGGATACAAGGTCTCTGTGGTCTTCTTGAAATACTTGATTCTGACGATCTGGTTGTTTTTAATCTTTATATCCATCGCCACGCTCTGCGACACGTTGACGCCAATCATTGTCCCGTCTTCCTCGCGCAGCCAATAAACAGTCTCAGCGTTACCGTCGTCATACACATGGTCAAGCTCGTTGTTCTTGAAATAGGCAGTCATCACCTTGCCTTTGATCTGGTTGAAGCCCTCAATGGTATCTTTTTG
>JAFYNO010000104.1 GCA_017549705.1 Bacteroidales bacterium
AACGCCTCGATGCCGGAAGCGGTTCTTCCGACGTAGGTAAGACTCATCGAAGCCGTCTCAGCACGGTTAGTAGAAATCATAAATCTCGAGCCGATATTTTTCGCTGTCTCGACATCCACAGATTTTGCCGAAATGCTGCCAATCAAAGCAAAAGCAACAAGCAACAAACTCAATCTTTTCATAGTACTTTTTGTTAAAATTTTGGCAAAGATACGAATTTCTTCTGTTATGATTTCAATTTTTCCGCTTTAAAAACTTTTTTTGTCGTTTCAGTATTTTTTTGAAATTTTTTCGTGAAAAAAAATTATCTTTGCATCTCGTAAAAAGATATTGAATTGAACAATGAAACGAGCAGTTTTTTTTAGATTCTTAGTCTTAGCGACTTTTATATTGTCGACGATGTCGGCTATGGCGCAGTTTCCTCCTGGTGGCGGTGGACCTCCTCCGGGTGGCGGCAGGTTCCCTGGTGGCAGACCTGGGCAGCGTCCTGGTGGCGACCGTCAATGGAACCAGCAAGATATGCAAAGTCCTACCGTGAAGAAGAAAAAGAAAGTGCGCGAGGGTGACACTTTCAGCGTGGTGGGATTGCTTATCGACGCGGAGACCAGCGAGCCGTTGCCGTTCGTGAACCTCGCGGTGCTCGACTCTGTCGACAGCACCTTCGTGAAGGGCGGCGTCACCGACTTCGAGGGCAGCTTCACCTTGCCTGGCATCCCACAAGGCAACATGATTCTGCGTGTGTCGTCAATAGGATATGAGACGTTCACCAAACGTTTCACCGTTACGAACAACACCGACCTTGGCGTGATGAAGCTTTATAAGGGCGCCATCTCGCTTGATGAGGTCGTGGTGACAGCCGAGAAACCGCTTTATGCTATGGACGGCGAGAAACTCATCTATAACGTGAGCGAGGACCCGTCGATACAGACCGGCACCACCGAAGACGCTCTTCAGAACGCACCGGGCGTGGAAGTCGACGTGGAAGGTAACATCACGCTCAGAGGCGTGTCGAGCGTCGAGATCTGGATCAACGACAAGCCTTCGAAGCTGACGGAAGAGAACCTCAAGACGTATCTCCAGACGCTTCCGGCTAACGCCATCGCTCGCATCGAGACCATCACCAACCCGTCGGCAAAATACGCCACCGACGCCGAGGCTGTCATCAACATCGTGACGTCGACGCACATCAAGAGCAACCAGTTTGTGAGCTTCGGAGTGAACGGCTCCAACCAGCCTTTCGTCTCGCCATGGGTGAGCTATATGTGGAAGAAAGACAGACTGAGTATCAACCTCTTTGCTGCGGGACGTTTCAGCGACCGTGACAACACCACCGACGAGTGGCAACTGAAACGTCGCGACGGCGAGGAAGCCGGCACCTACGACACCATCTGGGCCGACACCACACACCAGGAGAGCAGCAACCGTAACGTAAGCGGTAACTTCTTCATGAGCATCGACTATGAGATCGACTCGACAAGCGACATCTCCATCGACGGAGGAGGTTTCTATAACTTCAACGGAAGTAAGTCGCTGCGCTCACAACGTCAGACATATTACTACCTCGACTCGATACCTTCTTATTCAGAGCTCATCGCTGACACTACACGCGACAAGACCGATGCTAACTCGATGTTCGGACATCTCGGCGCTGATTACACCAAGAAATTCGACAACAAAGGTCATAACCTACGACTCGGCTTCAACTCTCGTATATCACATAATTATAATGAGGAATGGTATAACCGTTTCTATGACACCTATCATGACCTCGATGAGAACCGTTATATGCTCACTGACCAGAACAGCTTCAACGTGAGTTTCACAGCGCGTTACAACCGTCCATATAGCGAAAACGGCGAGTTGAGCTATGGCTTGAGCGCTGATCATCAGGGCACTAACAACAAGTACGACAGATATAACGACGAGGACGGCACCATCATCGACTCGTTGCGCGCCTATCATTTCAAAGGCACTGAGAGCAAGGTCAATGCCGACATCAACTGGACGCATCACTGGGGAGGTTTCACCTTGAGCACGGGTTTGGGTGCTGGCGCCGACCGCACATATTACGACTACATCAGCACCATGCCGTTTGCCGACGACAGCACATTGTATTTCCTGACAGTACGTCCGTCGTTACACCTCACCTACCGCACTCAGAGCATGCATAACTTCAAGATCAACTACTCGATGAGGATGTCGCATCCTGGTGAGACGCAGATCAGCAGCTACCGCAGATATGGCGAGAACAACTACTCCACCGGTAACCCTGACGGCTTGAAAAACAGCTTCACTCATAATGTGGAGGCAGGCTGGCAGAAGTTCTTCGATCGTTTTGGCAACGTCGGATGGGAGGCCTACTGGCGCCTGAGCCAAAACGAGATCAGCAACCTCACCGACTCGGAATATGACACTTATCTTGACCGTATCGTGAGCTACTCGATACCTTATAACCTCGGCAGCTCATGGCGTTACGGCACGTCGGTCAACATGACCTACCGTCCGTCGGGATTCTTTAACGTGAGGTTGTACGCCAACCTGTACAACTACGGTTACCACATGGAATACGACCGTAATGGCGTGCATCAGATCAACGAAAACGACAAATGGTCATGGAGTGTGCGCCTCAATGCTTGGACTAAGATCTTCAACCAGTATCAGCTGACGATGGCGTTGGGTTACAGCTCACCTACCATCGGTTTGGCTTCTGAGCGCAAGGCACGTTACTGGCTTAACCTCGGAGCGCGAAGCGACTTCTTCAACCGTAAGATGTCGGTGTTTGTCAACATTCAAGACCTCTTCAACTGGGGTGCAACGATTGGATCTGGCTCGACCAACACCAACCCTTATTATCTCACCGACAGCACTAACAAGATGGTCAACAGCCGTTATATCTCTGTCGGCGTGACATTCCGTTTTGGTAAGATGGAGCTTGAGACGAGAGCGAAAGAGGGAGATAGCGAATCAGGTGATAGCCTCGAATAGTGTAGAGTTTAGAGTTTAGAGTGTAGAGTTTAGAGTAGTTTAAAGTTGAAAGTTTTTAATGTTTAATTAATAATTAAGAATCATGAAGACTTGTAACAAATTTTTTGCTGAGTTATTCGGCACATTCGTATTGGTTTTCGGAGGATGCGGCACTGCACTCTTCGGACATGTAGGTTTCCTTGGCGTTGCTATCGCTTTCGGTTTGACTGTGGTGGCAATGGCATACGGCATCGGTCACATCTCTGGTGCTCATCTCAACCCGGCAGTCAGTTTTGGCGTATGGGCTAATGGTCGCATTACTTTCAAAGAGATGCTCGTTTACTGGGGTGCTCAGATCCTCGGTGGCATCATCGCCGGCGCATTGCTGTTGGTTGTTTGGAAGACAGCAGGTCTCGGTGAGACTGGTGTTTTCGCTGCCAACGGTTATGGTGAGGCTTTCCAGAAGGCTTGTGGCGGTCCTGAGACGGGTTATCTGGCAGTCTCGACAGGTGGAGCTTTCCTCATCGAGGCATTGCTCACTTTCGTGTTCTTGATGGTCATCCTTGGTGTCACCGACAGCAGCCATGCTAATGGCAAGTTCGGTGGTCTCGCCATCGGTCTCACCTTGACACTCATTCACCTCATCAGCATTCCGTTGACAAACACTTCTGTCAACCCAGCACGTTCACTTGGCGTGGTGTTATTCTCACAAAGCCCAGTTAAGGAATGGTGTGCTTGCGGTCAGTTGTGGCTGTTCATAGTGGCACCGCTCGTAGGAGCTTGCCTCGCTGGATTAGCTTACAAATGCATCACCGGATGCTGCTGCCAAAAATGTGAGAAATAATAATTAATCGTTTTGAGTCATCATTTTTTCAGCTGCCGCTTTTCTTCGAAAATCGAAGGCTGAAAAAATTGATTACTCAAAACTTTATCATTTGATAAATTTTCCTATTTTGACATTGCCGTTGTGATCGACAGCTTCGATGAGGTAGGTGCCGGCGGCGAGTTTTGTGATGTCGACTTCGACCGTTGACTGATTTTTGACTGAAACCTTTTTCACTGTCTGACCTTTTACGTTTACGATCTTTAGTTTCTTTAGACCTTCTGTTTCGATCTTTATTGAAGATATTGCCGGATTAGGATAGATTTTCAGAGAGTCGTTGTCGGGCACCTCTGTTATTCCTTCGAAGCCGTAGGTGTCGTTGCCGTCGGTGAGCCATTCGAGGCTGAAGTTATAGAATACTGTTGAGTAGCCCGATGTGCCGTTAGGTTCTTCTTCGACGTAGAGTCCGATGGTGCCGTCGGGAAGGACGCAGAGAGATGAATATGCTGAGCTGTAAGGCACGATGGTCTTCTTCACCGGCCAGGTCTCGCCTTCGTCGTAGCTGACATACACTGTGACGTTGGAGCGTTGGGAGCCTTTAGGCACTGAATGGAGCAGACGATTTTTGTTATGACCTTGGTTCACCGATGTATAGCGGATGATGTCGCCGTTGCATGCTGGTGCGGTGATGTCGTTCCATGTTGATGTATTTGGTTGCCATGTCTCGCCGCCGTCCTCCGAGATGTTATACCAGCGTTTTCCGCCGTGCCTGATGCTCATCAGTATACGGCCGTCGACGAGCTCAGTGACCTTCGCTTCGTCGCCGCCGGTGGAGGCGCGACCTGACACCTGCCATGTGAGGCCGTTGTCGTCGGAATAGACAGCATAGTTGTTAAGCGACTGTGCCGAGCCTTCGCGGATAGCTGCCACAAACATGATACGACCTGTCGAGGTGCGGAGGCCGTTGCCTGAGCCGAAGAACGAGGCACGCCAGGCTTGATGTTCAGGGATGATACAGTCGTCGCCGAAGATGAAATGGGTGATGTCTTCAGGCTCGGTCCAGGTCTGACCGTTGTCGTAGCTATATGACTTATACGACCTTATCGGATTTGATGGCGTCGAGTTCCAGAGGCCGGGGCCGCCGACGAAGACTGCGATGAGGCCGTTGTCGTCGTTGCTCCATGCCAGCGCGCAGTCGCCGAAGCCATGGTTGACGCCGGTGCCTTGTGCGATGGTGTACGGCTCGCTCCAGGTGAGGCCGCCGTCGGTGCTGCGGTTGCACACTATGTCGATATCCTGCGGGAGGTCGCCCTCGTTGAATTTACGTTTGTCGGTGACGACGACGATGCTGCCGTCTTTAGCGGTGATGACGCCAGGGATACGGTAGTTCATCGAGCCGTAGTCGCCGGGATGATAGAGCTCAGTGCGAGTGAACAGCGAGTCGTTTTGCGCGTTGGCGACGACCGCCGAAATAACAATAATAGCGATAGTTAATAGTCGTTTCATGGTATTAATTTTTAGAGATTACGATTATCGTTTTTTATAGGTATAGCCTTTCTCTTCCCAGACAGGCATCTCTCTGGTTCTGATGATATTATAGAACTTGCCGAAGTCGGATGTGGGTCTAGCGTTCCAAGCTCTCTCGGCCGTGCCGAGGGCTTTCGGGAGCATCTGATAGGTGGTGCCTTCGAAGTCGCGGAGCTGAGCTGCCCAGAGCTGAGCCTGCACGCCGATGATGTCGCCTTTGTAGTTATCAGGATTAAGAGAGTATGTCTGATGCTCATCGACATAGCCAGCCCATGCGAGGCCAGGCTCGTCTTTGGCGTTGCTATATGCGAGGTCGAGATAGGTGTAGTCGGCTGGTGACAGCACTACCGGATAGCCCTCGATGCCGTCGGTGTTCCACACGTTAAGAAAATACAGCGACTTCTTCAGGCGTACCTCTGTGGCAGGCTCAAGGTCATGTGCGATATCTTCCCACCCTGCGAGGAGTATGCCTCTCTCTTCGGCGAGGTCGAGCATTTTCTCGGTGTAATAGTTCTTCAAGGCATGACGGTCATGTCCTGACCAGGCGCCATTCGGCACCTCGTCGCCCCCGATGTGGATGGCACGGAGAGGCGCATGCGCCTCTCCGTGCAGACGTATGACCTCATCAAATACTTTACCATAGAAATTATAGACGCCATCGAGATAGACGCTCAGCACGTTGTCGGTAAAGTCCTGCGCCGACCAGTAATGCGAGGTATCGACAGGGTCTTGCAGACGATAGCTGTCGTC
>JAFYNO010000105.1 GCA_017549705.1 Bacteroidales bacterium
AACAAGTCATTCAACGGTATTGAAGAGACAGCTCACGAAGTGGCAATGCACGCAGCAGCTATGTCACCTATCGCTATCGACGAAAACGACGTCCCACAGGAGACAAAAGACCGTGAGATGGCAGTCGCTATCGAGAAGACAAAACAGGAACAGGCAGCTAAGGCAGTCGACGTCGCTTTGAAGAAAGCAGGTATCAACCCAGCTCACGTTGACAGTGAAGATCACATCAACTCAAATATGGCCAAGGGTTGGATCACAGAGGCTCAGGCACAGCAGGCACGCGAGATCCGCGAGAAAGTCACAGCTGACACCCTTGCTAACCTCAAGGAGCAGATGGTGATGAACATCGCTAACGGCCGTGTCAACAAGTTCTTCAAAGAGAACTGCCTCCTCGACCAGGCTTCATTGCTCGACGGCAGCATGACAGTGCGCCAGTTCATCCAGAAGGCTGACAAGGAAGCTACAGTTGTGGCATTCAAGAGAGTTCAGCTCGGATAATTTGAGTCATTGGACTAAACAAAAAAGCCGCTCAAATGAGCGGCTTTTTTTATTTATTTCTTCGACCACGTCGTGCCGTCTTTGCCATCTTTGAGAACAATGTCCAAAGCGGCAAGCTTGTCACGAATGAGGTCAGATGTTGCCCAGTCTTTCTTGGCGCGGGCCTCTTTGCGGATGTCGATAATGGTGTCCATTAAGCCATCAACGATGCCGTTGTCGTCGGAACCTGCTTCATTATTGAGCAAGCCAAGGATTTCGAAGACGAAGACGTCGAACAGCTTCTTCAAAAGCGCCAACTCAGCAGGATTAATCTTTGAATGACTGTCTTTCACTGAGTTGACAATGCGCACTGCCTCGAAGAGGTTCGCAATCACGATTGGGCTGTTGAAGTCGTCGTTCATGGCATCGTAGCAGGCATCCATAATCTTCTGAACGCCAAGGTCTTCAGCACCTTCGGTGGCTGTCAGGCCATCGATGAGACTTGCAGCTTCCATCAAGCGTTTGTAACCTTTTTCAGCAGCCTGAAGTGCCTCGTTCGAGAAATCGACGGTGCTGCGATACTGAGCCTGAAGGATGAAGAAACGAATCGTCATCGGGCTGTACGGCTGTGCCAGCATTTCCTCGCCTTTTGCGTTGATGTGGCTGCCTTTGAAGAACTCGTCGAGAGTGATGAAGTTGCCAAGAGATTTTCCCATCTTCTGTCCGGCGATGGTAATCATGTTGTTATGCATCCAGTAGTGCACCGGTGCTTTGCCGTTTGCCGCCATCGACTGTGCGATTTCCGACTCATGGTGCGGGAACTGCAGGTCGAGACCGCCGCCGTGGATATCAAATTCCTCGCCGAGGTATTTGCAACCCATTGCAGAGCATTCCATGTGCCATCCCGGGAAGCCGTCGCTCCATGGTGAAGGCCAGCGCATGATGTGCTTCGGCTCGGCTTTCTTCCACAAAGCGAAGTCGATAGGGTTATGCTTCTCGCTCTGTCCGGCCAGCTCGCGGGTGTTGTTGATCATCTCCTCGATGTTACGTCCCGAAAGGATGCCGTAATGATATTTCTCGTTGTATTTCTTGATGTCGAAATAAACCGAACCATTCTCGATATAAGCGAAACCAGCGTCCAAAATCTTCTGAATCATAGCAATCTGCTCGATGATATGACCCGAGGCATGAGGCTCGATTGAAGGACGCAGAACGTTGAGCTTATCCATCGCCTGATGATACCTAACAGTATAATACTGAGCGACTTCCATCGGCTCTAGGTCTTCGAGGCGAGCCTTCTTTGCGATCTTATCCTCGCCTTCGTCGGCATCGTGCTCGAGGTGACCCACATCGGTGATGTTGCGCACATAGCGAACCTTATATCCGAGATGTTTCAGATAACGGAACACCAAGTCGAAAGTGATTGCCGGGCGGGCATGACCGAGGTGAGCGTCGCCATAGACGGTCGGGCCGCAGACGTACATTCCGACGTGACCTTCGTGAATAGGTTTGAAAGGCTGCTTCATGCGAGCCAAGCTGTTATAAATATATAAAGCGTCCATAATTGCAAAATTTTTGCAAAGTTACAAAAAATTTCATAGCGAGATGACTTGCAAAACTAAAAAAATGTTTATATTTGCAGTGTTGTTTTGATTGTTTTAGATTATTTGAAGTAGGTTAAAAGAGGAGGATTTATGCCAAAAGTCTTAATTTATGCAACCGCAAAGGTTATTTGGACATTTTTGTTTTACGGATCAGACAGTAACGAAAACAGAGCTCATGTCCATGTGGGGAAAGCTGGAAACAAGAAATTGTGCAAAATATGGCTCGAACCAGAAGTGTCAGTGGCGGACAATGGAGAACTGACTGACAAACAAGTTAACCAAGTTGTGGCTATTGCCAAAAAGTATCAAGAAAAGTTCTTGGATCAATGGCAAAAGTTCCAAAATGGTGATAAAGTTAGAATTATTAAAGTGAATGAATAAAATGTATAAAATTGAAGGTTATTGGGACGTAATCCCGCAGATTAAAAATGTGTCGTTCCCCAAAAGAGGGAAGATGCAGATTTTATTGGAAGATGGGAGAATTATCATTGTCTCAGTTTCCAAGTTTCCAAGTGTCAAGAAATTAAGCATGGCACAGCGGAAGAAATGGTACATTTTAGGCAACGGCTTCTCGTTTGAAGATTCCGATGAGGTGATTCATATTGAGCAGATTCTTGGAAATTTTAAGAATTATGCTCATGAAGCATAATATATATGATTGATTAACAAATAATTAAGAAACAGAAAAGAATAAAAACAGAGACATATATTAGATAGCGTTTGTAGCTGTCCTTGAAGTCCAATTTACCACAACGTCCTCGGTTTGAGGACAAACCTATCAAGGATGAGTTATAAAATGCCGTAATTGCTACGGCGTGGAATGACTTGTTAGATAGGTGGGCGTGGTAACCCGGACTTCAAGCAAGGAATAAGTTCCGCGCTGTTTTTTTGTTTGTCTCCTCAATATAATTAGAAGTTGCGCCCGACACGGATTAGGGAAATATGATGACGAAATTTTTAATTGTTACTGGTACCGAGAACTCGGGAAAAACCACAACCATGGGAATGGTGTACAAAAAGCTTTTGCCATTAGCAACAGAAGCTTATCTAGCTGATGCTTCTGATGTAGAAATATCAACAGATGATACATTAATGCGATATGGGAATCCAATTGATTTCATATCTTATCTTAAAATAAATAACAAGACTACAATAGCCATGATATCTGCCGGTGATGTTGCAGCAGACGTTAAGGATTATGCAGAAGCTTATCTCAAAAATAATGTTGATTATATAATTTGCTGTGCAAGGACACAAAACAGAAAAGGTTCAGCACGCAGAGTACTGTATGATGATTTTAAAGAGTACCCAAAAGAAGAGTTTTGGCCTGTTTATTCAGATGACAAAAGTCAAATGTTTTCTGTAAAAGAAAACGTTGTGGAACAAATTATTTCAAAGATATTGTAAAACTAAAATCCAACAAAATGAAAAAAGTATTTAAACTGGTTATGTTAACCATATTCGCTTGTATGATGTTTTCATGTATTGACGATGAACAAAACAAAGAAACATCTAAAGCACAAGATGAACCCAAACCAGAGTATTTTTATACATACGATATATTATGGTATTATCCAATATTTTATTACGACAAACTTGCTGGGGAGCGTGATTCAATAATCATAATAAAAAATGGAGACAATCCTAAAAACAAATCTGCGATTTTTGGCGGATTAGCAATAAAATTAGCTTGTCGTATTCCTACTAACAGTACTGATGGTAATTCTGTGAAAGAGGTTTATTTGCGCTTTGATAATGAGGCCAATTACGATTCTGAAATATTCGCATGGCGGCTGGCATACAATATTGGCCATGATTTATTTGAATGGAATAAAGATCACAAATACATAAATGGGGAAGGTCACATTTCATTTAAAACTAATTTGGATGAATTGACACATTGTCTAAGTGAAATAAGATACCTACCAAATATTGTTGATACCAATATGAATAACGAAATAATTGAAATATTCAAACGGAACTACTATGACTTGAAAGAGAAGC
This sequence comes from Bacteroidales bacterium, assembly GCA_017549705.1. Lineage (GTDB taxonomy): Bacteria > Bacteroidota > Bacteroidia > Bacteroidales > F082 > Limimorpha. Next base: position 4,086 of record JAFYNO010000105.1, read on the forward strand.
CAATATATCCGCCTGAAAAAGGCTATGGATATCGAAAGTACCCGTTGGAGTTTGAAAGAAATGGCATGATAAAAAACTCAATCAAATTAACACAGTATAACAAATTAGAGAGACTAGGATTAGTATACAGTCCAACTAAAAAAGCCGAAGGAATTCCCGATGATGCCATTATAATTACAGGTCATTGGGGAGGTCTTTATTAGCTATTTACGATACAACATTAATTGTTATGTTGTATCTTAAATTGTACTATTCGTAAACTATACTCACAAAAATGAATACGTGTTATTATTAATAAGAAATCCTCAACGTGGGGATTTCTTATTTTTTACGGAAATAAACTAATAACAGCACGAGGATAAAAACTAATAACGGTACAAATTTAGCATTGAATCGAAAATTTGTACCAGTTGTGATTTTATCTAAGGGGCTAAAAAAGAAAAATCCATTTTTAAAAAGCGCAAATTTTTGATTTACAATAAATTACGATGTTTTGATAAAAAATAAAAAGTACAAAAAACTTTAATTTGCTTGTATTTTGCTTGTATAAAACCTCAAAAAAGCGCAACAAAAGTTTAATAAAAGTTTAATTAATACAAATTTTGCTTGCATAAAACGACCTGAAGCCGTTATTTTACAACCATTTAAACGATTTTTGAACGGCGGCGCAAAACCGTTTAAACAGCAGCCGAAAACATATAAAAAAGCCTCCCGGACTCACCGTCTGGAAGGCTTTTTTATTGCCGCCGATTTTGACATGATTTGTCGAGTTATGACATAGTTATGACAAAAGATGTGACAAAAATAACACGATTTACACCCCTTTAATGCCAAAAAACGCCCCTAAAATGCCGTTTTTTAACGGATTGACCCCCCTTTATTCCCATTTTCGTGCAAATTAAAAACGGATTAAACCGTTAATTTTCAATCATTTATGCTTAATTATGCGCAAAAAACACGGATTTTTGTGTACTAACCAGCCATGGCTTCGGTATTCCCCCCCTCATATTTTGCAAGCCGCTCTTCCAAATCTGATACTTTTTCCTCAAGTAATCCAATTTGTTTTAATTGCGAATCAATTGTCATTTTATAAGCTTTAATAATCTCATTTTCATGCTCATCTGATAATCGTTCGCATCTTAACATTTCACCTTGATCCAACAAAAGCCAATCTGGTGATAATTCTGGATATTGGCGTAAAATTTTCACGATTTTATCAGTTGAAAGCTCTGATTTTTTGTTTTTTCCACGGAAATTAGCACCATCAACGCCTATTTTTTTATAAAAATCTTCTTTTCTAATCCTTTGTAATTCAATGAAATACAATAATTTTTCTTTAATAACCGTAATTTTTTCACTTTTTTCTTGCATATATCGTGAGAATTTTACTATCTTTGCAGAGTTGTTAAACATTAACAACGCTGACAAAATTATATAAAAAAGTAATACGATGGTTCAAAAAATTCAACTGACCGGCAAACAGACCTGCAGAAGGCTCGCGAAAACCTTCAAAGTGTCAGTGCCTTACGTCAGCATGGCATTGAGTTTCCAAAGAAACGGGGAATTGGCCAACAAAATACGCAGTCACGCTCTCCAGAACGGAGGCAAACTGCTTCAGGAAGCGGAAGTTAAACACTAATTAAATAGGTATAACATGAAAACACTAAAAACTATCGGAACAGTAATGATGCTTGCCGGAATGTTTTTTCTGCTCACAACAGTTGACGGCAGCGGCACTCAGATTGCGCAGGCGCTTATCGGCCTTGCCTTGTTCGGCGGCGGCGCTTTTTTGTCAAAGTCTTTCGATTTTCAGCAAGGAGGTTCCAAATGAAAATCGAGTTAATTGCAAGTGATTGCAAATCAGTTAGTTACATGGGGGGGGTAAAATTGACAGCCCTCGTCAACATGGAAGACTTCTACAGGATGCTTGACGGCATCAATCCGCAAATCCTGACAAACTACATCTACATGAAATTGAAAAAACACTAACAAATGTATCAGAAATACGGCGAAACGATGACGATTAGCGTTAACGACTGGATGGCAGCCGGACTGACCGAACGGCAATTCCATTATGACAGTAAGAACCAGCTGTTAACAATAGCACGTCGCGCAATCAACGGCAACACGCTAATCGATGTGAAGTCGATAAAGCGACCCGACCGTCGCGCGGCTATCGAGGCCAGGTTCGGCAAGATTGACGAGGAGGAGAAAAAGCAGTCGTTTATGGATGTGACAATCGACGAGGAGGCTCGCGTGTTTTTCCGCGACCACACCTACACCGACAGCCAAGGCAAGCCACAGCACATCCACGAGGAGACGCAGGCTCAGTATGTGAACGAAGCCTCGATACTCAACATGTTCCGCCGTGTTTACCAACGCCAGGTTATGGCGCGAGCCGCCAACGGCAAACGCAAACCCAAGAAGGAGTTCTTCAAGGAGTGCGCCGACAAAGCCAAGGCTCTGCAGGCCACCATGCCAAACCATCTGCCCACCGAAGCACGCTCGATGGAGCGCAAATACGACAGATACATCGCCGAAGGCTACCAGTCGCTTATCAACGGATTGTACGGCAAAACCAACAGCGAGAAGCTTACCGAGGAAGCCAAGTTCTGGCTCATTGCCCGCTTTGCTTCGCCCATAGAGAAGCTCACCACACAGCAGCTGCTGGTGGAATATAACAACGAGGTGCCGCGTCGCAACGAGAACATTGCCGACGACAACCTTAAATGGAAGCCTCTGAAGAGCGAACAGACCATCTACGCTTTTCTGAACCGTCCGGAAATCAAGCCTTTGTGGTTTGGCATGCGCCATGGCGAGCTGAAGGCGAAGGAGAAATACACTCGCCAGCACAAGACCCTGCTTCCGACACGCCGCGACTCGATATGGTATGGCGATGGCACGAAGCTCAACTACTACTACCGCAACGACAAGGGCGAAATCGCCACCTGCAACGTGTATGAGGTGATGGATGTGTATTCGGAGGTGCTGCTTGGCTACCACATCAGCGATTCCGAGGATTTCGAGGCTCAGTATTTCGCCTACAGGATGGCGATGCAGAAGGCAGGCCACAAGCCCAACGAGATACGCTACGACAACCAGGGCGGCCACAAGAAGCTCGCTTCAGGCGAGTTCTTCAGCAAGCTCGCGCACCTCAACATACCCACAATGCCATACAACGGCAAATCAAAAACCATTGAGTCGGCTTTCGGACGCTTCCAGGCGCAGTTCCTACACAAAGACTGGTTCTTCACCGGTCAGAACATCACCGCAAAGAAGCTTGAGAGCCGCGAGAACTACGAATTCATCATGGCCAACAAAGCCAACCTCCCCACACTCGACGAGATAAAGAAACGCTACGCGCAGCGCCGTGAGGAGTGGAACAACGCCGAGCATTTCGACACCGGGATTCCGCGCATCAGGATGTACGAGGAGAGCGTGAACAACGCCACCACCAAGGTCGGGGTGCTGGAAATGATAGACATGTTCGGTGTTATCGACGGCACGGCCAACACCTACACCGCTTCAGGCATTACCAAGACCATCAAGAAGCGCGACTACCGGTGGGAGGTTCTCACATCGGACGGCATGCCTGATCTTGATTTCATGCGCGACAACGTTGACCGCAAGTTCCACATAGGCTACGACCTCAACGACATGAGCATCGTGGCACTCTACACCAAGGACGCGAAGGGTTACCGCTTTGTCACATACGCGCAGAAATACATTGAGATTCACCGCGCCAAAGACGAGCAGACTGAGTTCGACCACCAGTTCATCAAGGCGATGGACACCGCCAACAAACGCATGCGCGTCAGCATGGTTGACAGCATCGAAGGCATTATGGAGCGTAATGGTCTGCATCCGGCACAGCACGGATTGAAAATGCCGAAGCCGAGAGGCATCAATATAGTGCGTGAAGACGTGGGACGGATGACAAAACGCGTCTCACAGCTTGTAAGCACCGATGTGGCAGACAGATATTAAAGATTAAAAATCATATAGTTAAAAGTTAATAAGCATTATGGACATTAGAGAAAAACAACAGATTAGACAGGCACTCGAAGCCTTTATCAAGGTGAAGGGAAGCCAGAATAAGGCCGGCAACGCGCTCAAGGGCATTAGTCCGGCAACAGTGTCACAGATAGTTAACGGCAACTGGGAACTTATCAGCGATGAGTTGTGGCGCAGCTTGGCGGCTCAACTGAACATCAAAAACAAAACATGGAACATTGTTGAAACAACCAACTTTAAAGACTTGACAGAGATGTTTTCAGACGCTCAGGAAAACAGTCTGGTAACTGCAATCATAGGCGAGGCGGGATGCGGTAAAACGTTGGCAGCAAACATGTACCGACAGAATAACAGCAATGTTTTCATATTGTGCTGCGCCGAGTACTGGAACCGCAAACTTTTCATGCAGGAACTTTTGTGTGAAATGGGAAAGAACCCTGGAAGCGACACCGTAGGTGAAATGATGGCTGACATCGTTTCGACACTCAAGCGCCTCGACAGCCCCCTCATTATAATGGATGAGATTGATAAAATCAGCGACCAAGTGTTCTACTTCTTTATTACCCTTTACAACCAACTTGAAGACCACTGCGGCTTCATAATGATGGCAACCGAACACTTCAAAAAGAAAATGGAAAGAGGATTGACAAATAAAAGGAAGGGTTACGCTGAGATATACAGCCGTATGGGACGCCGTCTTGTGGATTTGGAAAAGACAAACCAACAGGATATTATAGAAGTGTGCATTGCCAATGGAATCACTTCGCAAAAGAGCATTAAAGAAGTTCTTGATGACAGTGACAACGACTTGCGCCGTGTGAGAAAGAAAGTGTTCGCAATCAACAAGAAAAACGCAAGATAGCCATGAAACGCGCCTATTCAGTCAAGAATGTCGCCGATGCAAGGTTCAACACTCTCCATCTGGACGGAGAGTGGGAGTCGGCCATCGGCACGCCGGAACTCACCGGCTCTTGGTTCATATACGGCGCGCCAAAGAACGGCAAAACCACATTCGCACTTCAGCTTGCCAAGTACCTCACCCAATTCGGTCGCGTGGCATACGACAGCGTTGAGGAGGGTTTGTCGCTGACTATGCAGATGGCGATGGAGCGTGTGAAGATGTCGGAGGTCGGGTCGCGGTTCGTGCTTCTCGAAAAGGAGGATGTAAGCGAGCTGACCGCGCGTCTGAAGCGTCACAAGAGTCCCGATATCATAGTCATCGACTCGGTGCAGTTCCTTGACTTGAAGTTCTCGGAATACAAGCAGCTGAAGGAGACGTTCCGCGAGAAGCTGTTCATCTACATCAGCCACGTCGAGGGCAAGCAGCCTGAAGGCAACACGGCGCGGCGTATCTGGAGAGACGCCAACGTGTATTTCAATATCGAGGGCTTCAGAGCCTTCCCGGTGTCGAGATACGGCGGAGGCGGCAATATCGACATATACCCGGAGAAAGCACGGGAGTATTGGGGATTTGAATAATCAAGACTATGGAAACAGCAACGATCGACAAAATCAGCGACATGCAGCGCAAAAGCCTGTTTTTCAACTTCAAGGAGTTAGGCATGTCGGATAATGGCAGACACAATTTCATCAGCGAGTTCACTAACGGCAGGACAGACTCGTTGACCGACCTCGGATACATCGAGGCGCAGGACATGATACGGCAGCTTCAGGAGATGCGCCGTAACCCACAGGAGAGGAAACGCCATGACGAACTCGACACCAAGCGCAAAGGTGTCATGAAAGCCATCGGCAGGTATTTGGAGATGTGCGGGCAGCATCCGACCACCGCATATATTAAAGCCGTGGCGGTACGCGCTGCAGGTTTGGCAGAATCGGAGACAAACCACGACTTCAATAGGATACCGGCCGCAACGCTGACGCGGATATACAACGAGTTCTGCAGGAAGCAGTCGGTACTGAAGATTAAGAACGCAGTAGCAAAAGTTAGTTAAAAAATGACGGCCATGAGAACAAGCAGACAAAACCGACGCTACTATCTGCACCAGCGTTGCAGAAAAGCGGAGTTCAGATACTCGCCTCGAGAGCGCACTGTTGACGTGCCTTTCTCAAAACAAGACAATGTACCAGCAGCCGCCGTGTCATTGCGCAACGAATATGGATACTCACTACAAATGATAATTGATTAAAGCCATGCAAGACAAAGATAAAGACGATGGATACAGCAAACAGGATGACCACAATCCGTATCCGATGGAATGAATGATTATGAGTGCCGGACAGGGCTATCCAATTTGATGTGGTATGGATGGTACAGCCGGCACAACTGGAGGCGACAGGCAATTAACTAAATGGATAGTCCACGTGAATTTTTTGAGGGTTCGATTCCCTCCGCCTCCACACGGTAACTAAATGTTAAACAATTAAAAACTAAGTACAAATGAATTACTACATCGAAAGACCCAACACATGGAGAGCGGCCAACCGCAAGTGTGCCGAAATCCAAGAGTTCGTTAACCAGTTTAAGAACTGCCTGATTTATGACGAAAAATCACGCGATGCGTTGATTAAGGAAATCCGCGACAAGGTTGAGGAATTGAACAATGCCTATCCGCGCACAAAGAGACTGAAAGTCGAGTTTTCGCACGGCGATTACATCTCATGCTACCCTGACGAAAGAGGAGTTGACGAATATGTCTTCACCATCAATATACATCCAGTAAAGAAAACCTACGGATTTGGAGAAACAGGAGGTGAAATATGAGTACAAAACGCATGAAGGTGGAGTTCGCGACAATCAGAGTCGCAGGCTATATGGACAGTAAACAAGTCACCAACGCTGTAACCTATAAAATTATGGCTATCAACGCTGCCGATTTTGATGCGCTTGTCGAGAGAGAGCGCAAGCATGTTGAGGCCGAAATACAGTCGGTACTTAACCATGCCGAGGCAAAAGCCAAAGTAACACAAAAGGAAAAGAAATACATTGATGGTATAGTACAATCCAATAAACCAACTAATAACAATTAAAAACTAAGTTAAAATGGCAACAAACATTGATTCATTATTCTACAAACTTGGTAGAACACAAAAAGTTAAATTCATTGACGACCACATTGATTTAGCATCCTCTTATGCGATAGCAAAGTATGTTAAATCCTATCTGTTCGATGTGTTGGCAGAGGTTAACCAGAAAATGATTGTATCGTATTTGCGTGAAAAAGGATATAAGGTTGAACCACTGAAGGAAGGGGACGAGAAATGATAACTTTTGGCATAGCAATAGTGACCCTTATTTTGGGTTTTGTGATTGGCTGGAACATCGCAGGATTCATCGCTTACGATGATGGCATTTATGACGAAAAAAAGCACTGGTATATGCACGCCCATAATTGGGGGTGTTGTGCTGAAAAATATATGGATAACGAATAACTTAAAATAATAACACCATGTCAGAGAAACAAACAGTAGAAATGACTGCAGCGGAACTTGACGAGTACAATAAGTTCAAGGAAGAGAAGGCTAAAAAAGAAGCCGAAAAGCAAGCAGCCGAACAACGCAAAGCTTATCGCCAGATGGTTGATGACGAGATAGAGGCATCCATGCCGGTGCTTCAAGCCCTGTCATCAGACATCAAGGATAAGAAAAACAATATCCTTGATAATTTCAAGGCAATTCTGGAAATGAAGAATGAGTTGATGATGACCAAAGACGGACAGTTTTCACACACATTCACCAACTCAAAAGGAACCAAGCGCATAACGCTTGGAGTTTACACACTCGACAACTATACTGATACCGTGGAAAATGGCATAGCCATGGTTAGAGAGTATATTGAGAGCCTTGCCACCGACGACAAGACGAGAATGCTGGTCGATTCGGTTCTGCGCCTGTTGTCGCGTGACGCTAAAGGCACTCTCAAGGCGAGCCGTGTTATGCAGCTCCGTAAAATTGCCAACGACAGCGGAAACGCACGTTTTCTGGAAGGCGTGAAGATTATCGAGGAGTCGTACAACCCCACGCCGAGCCGCCAGTTTATCCGTGCCGAGATCAAAGATGAGAATGGCGCATGGAAATCGGTGCCATTGGGAATGACGGAGTCATGATACCTTACATCACCAACAATCACGAGGTATGGGCTACCTGTCAGCAATGCGGATATGAATACGACAGACGCGTTTGGGACACATGTCCCAGATGCGCCGGTCGCAAATTGAAAAACACCAGTAACAATGCAAAAAATGGACTTGACAGAAATAATTAACGAGGCTCTAAAGCTGCCCCAAAAAGACAAAACAAGGCTTATTAATGCCGTTCTCGAGTCAATGAACGGAAAGAAAAGCGACGGCTTTGTCTATCCTGTATTCCGTGCGCTTGAAGATTTCAAAGCCCGATACATGGAATATAAAGGTACCGATTACACCGGCACCAAGGCGGATTTCAGATGGATGAAGCAGCTGCTCGAGCAGATACACCAAAAGACAATAGAAGGTCAAAAGGAAGACACTGTTGTTATAACCCCCGACACTCTGATAAGCAATTTAAATGCCTTTCTAAAGGCTGTTAAACAGCTTAAAAACACTTGGTACTTTGACAACCGTTTCACTCCTGAAGGGTTGGCGAAGGATTTTGAGAAGATATATGGCAACCTGAAACAGAACAACAGCTATGAACGGGCAAAACGCGCTTGCGATTATCTCTAAAGAGACACTGACACCTGCGGCATTGTCGATGGCTGTTCGCGAGGCTGGCATCGTCACAGTGCGCCAGTCGATAGAGAGCAAGTTCCCTTCGATAAACAAGATTGTCGAAAAGCTTGGATATAAGGAGACGGCGGCATTGATAGTGATGCAGATTGTCAGGATGGAAACGTTGCTGAATCTGACAAAGCAGCTGCCTCCAGAGAGCCTCGCGGAAATAGCCTCAACGGTTATAGATGTCTGTATCGAATCGGGCATCAACGTGAACGCCGCCGATATTGACATTGTCTTCAGACGCGCCATGAAAGGCCAATATGGTAGGTTTTACGGCAGCATCGGAATGCAGGATATTGTCGGCTGGTTCAACAACTACATCAGCGAGAAAGCCGGAGAATACGTTCAAATCAGGATGAGTGAGTCGCAAGAGTACAACACCCACAAGCCAAGGGCAAACGAATTTGGGCGCACATACGATATTCAAAGGCACAAGGAAGCCTTCAAAGATTATGTTGAAAATTTAAAAAAGTAAGGAAATGAGCAAGAAATTGATAGAGATACCGGCTGGAGCAAACGTATTCGAGTTCACGCCCCAGATAGAGGTCTGTGGAGGATGCAAAGGCACAGGCAGACAGGACGGACGCAGATGCGATGTTTGCAAAGGCAGCGGCAGGATTATGAAGACAAAACAGGTTATAATCAATATTGAGCCATATAAGCAATGAGGAAAAGCAGGGCTGCCATAATCAAGGAAATTTGCGAGATTGCCAAAGAGCATTACGAGCCTGGCGACCAGTCGAAATGCTATGCGGCGGTTTGGCGCAATTATGTGTACCCACGCTATAGGATACACTACCGCACTTTCCTTGACTACATCGCGGTTCCTGCGAGTGAAGTTAACAGAACACTTGACGAGCATAAAAACACAGAACCAGACAACCAGTTAAAATTGTTTTACGACTGAAAAAGCCTCCGTTTTCGGAGGCTTTTTCATTAAATATGGTCTCGTAGCCTGCCATCACCAAGCTTGGCGCTAACATCAGGAACATCAATGTAGATGTCAACGTCGTCATAATCGGGGTCGATGGTGCATGTCAGCGTTATCTGGTGATAGTAATAATACTCAGATGTCACCGGCACGTCCTGGTGTAGTTTTAAAACACCGAAAGGTTTGCCGGGTCTGATTTTGTTTAAACATCGTTTAATCACGTTTAAATAGTCAATGTACTTCAAGCCGTCATCCTGATGCTGGGCGAAGTTTTCAGTGTCGGCTCCGAAGTCCTGGAGACAGTGCAGGTAGATGTAGCACACCCCCTGGCTATAGTCGATGTTGTAGTCAAAGAAGATGGCCGGATTGACAAACTCGAAATCGTCAGGAGCCACAGGCTGTCCGAGATATACATCTAATGTTTCTGGCGGCAGCACACCTGCAGCTTCAAACTTTTGTTGGTTGGATGTCAGAACATCCTGAATCTTTTTAAACAATCTGTTCATATACTATGTTTTTTTAATGCGCGGACGAGTTCCGCAGTTATCATTAATTCAATGCGCTTGTTCAATGTGGCCGACTCGCCAATGAACCTGCGTCGAGGCATTCTCATGTGCCTGGTGTGCGCACTCACTCTTGTGGATCCATTCCTGGTCCGCCTGGTGTGGGCTTTCACACTTTGGATGCCGTCAAAACCCTCATTGTGTATCTCGGCGTACGGGACATCGGTGCCGATCAACACCCTGTCCTTTGATACAGAAATTATTCTGACGCTTCTCTTCAAGCGTCCGCTGTCAACCAGAACAGCGCCTTTCTGACGTTTTGCGCCACCGCGTCTTCTGGTCTTGCGTTTTTTCCACGCTTCTTTGCCTTCATCCTTCCACGCCTGTTCCTGAAACCTCTCCTTGCTGAAGTTTACTGCTTCAGTGGCCACACGCTGGGGGACAGTCTCAATGGCTGCCGTCAGGTCTTCAACCAGTTGGGAGAAATCATTCATATCAATAAGACAATTCGACGTTTCTGATTGCTCTCATAAGAATCTGGCTGAAATAGTCCGACAGCTGGTCACCGCCCATATTCTTGACCTCGTCGCCTTCAGGGACTATGTTGCCCTTGTTAAGCGCGTCGATGTTGATGGTGATGTTGCGTATTTGCTGTGCACTGCCTACCACCGAGCCTGTGACATCCTGCGTCGATGCATCCGGTGCCAGTGGCTGTTGTACGCTGCCACCATCAGCTTCCGAAATAACATCTTCAGAAGCCGGCTTGTTCTCTTCAGCCTCTTCCTGCTTGCGTATGAGACTTGCACTCTTCCAGGCATCAGATGTCTCTTTGGCACGTTGGATGCTTTCTGTGGCAAACGCCTGTCTGTTAGCCTCGCGTTTCTGTTTTATCTCGTCAATTTCAACGCTTGCGCTCGTTTTAATGTCCTGGTTCAAGATATCCTTTGCCTCGCTAAAATTGCCCTGCAAAGCCGCTTTTATAGCCTTTCCTATGTTGGAGAACAGTTGGCCGACATATTGTCCAAAGCTTTTTATCCTCAGCCAGAAAATCTGTATATCGCACCACAGCTCCGTGAAGCCGAATTTCCAATTTTCCACAAACTGTTTGAACGAGTTCACGAGTGTCACCTTGGTGGCGTTCCAAACTGTTGTCCATCCCTCGTAACGTCGGCAAACCACCACTATGGCACCAATGAGTGCACCGATAGCTGTTATTATAAGCCCAATTGGGTTTGCGTTCATGGCGATATTCAATGCCCATTGAGCTGCGGTCAGGACGGCGTTCTTTACCGCGAGCGCGGCGGTGGCTACTGTGGTCGCTATCAACTGACCGTGTACCACCGCCCATGCTCCGGCAATGCCTATAATAACCGGATACCACTCGGATATAAAGCCTTTGACCTTGGAGATAGCCGGAATCAGCCAGCTGGTGAAAGCGGCTGCCCATTCCCCGACCTTCTTGATAACAGGGAGAAAAGCCTGCCCGATACGTATCATAATATAATGGACGTTGTTAAGTGCAATCTTCCAGCCGTCTGTTGAAGTGAGGCTGTCCTGGTAAGCCCTATTCAGCGCTCCTTGCGAGTTGGTTGTCGCGTCGATGATACCCTTAAGTTTCTCTGTGTCCTGTGTCATGACCGCAAACGCCGACGATGCCATCTGGTCGAGACCCAATGAGGCGAGTGCCTGTGCCTTCGCCGAGTCGTTCAATCCGTTCAATCGATTGGAGAGTTGCTCTATGATATTGACCAGCGGCAGCATTTTTCCTTTGGAATCGTAAAGGTTTATGCCAAGCTCCTTAAACTTCGACACCTTAGCAGGATCTGCAAGCGCGCGGAATGCGCCCTCGAGTAATGTTGTGGCTGCTTCGGCTTTCTGGCCTTGAGCGGTAAGAAAAGCGAACGCTCCGGCTGTCTCTTCGAGTGCGAAGCCGGCGTTCTTTGCCACCGGTACCACTTTAGGAAGATACGATGCGATATCGCCCATTTCGGCGGCACCTTTGTTGAGTGTCGCAAACAAAACATCGTACACGGTATTTATATCGCGTCCGGCTGAGTTCATCACGTTGACACCGGCACGCGCCACTGTGGCCACATCGACAAAGCCTGCCTTGGATGCTCGTAGCGTTGGCTCCAGAGCCTTAAGCGACTGCTCGGCGTTGAGACCCGCTGAAATGATTTTGTTGAATGCGTCAGGCACTTCCTGAAGCGGTGCTACATTGCGCCTGCCGATGTCAAGCAGGTTGTCGCTGAGTTCTGATAGTTTGTCTTTTGACAGCTGTGCCGTAACATTCACCTTGGCAAGTCCCTCTTCCCAGCCCAAAGCGTCTTTGGCGGATGCGACACCTGCGGAACCCAATGCAATAACAGCTGCAGTGGCTGCCACTATCGGGTTCCTGATTAAATCGAAGACACGACCAAGTCCTGGCACTTCTGACATGATGCCATTGATAGATTCCGAGAATCTGTCTTTAAGCGAATGCAGTTGAACCTTCATGTCGGCGACATTGTGAGCCAGGCTGTCGCGCATCCTTACAAACGACGTTGAAGCCGCAGCACTCATGCTGTGGATTTTCTCCTTCATCTCCTTGGTGCTCTTGGTGACATTGTCTCGCGCCTTGGTGAGGCCTGTTGTCATCCTGTTCTTGATGTCGAGCAGAAGTTCTACTTTGGATTGTGCCATGGTTATAAGGTTTTGTAAAGGGCTATCTGCTCAAGGTATTGAATGGTGGTGTTAAGCTCGCCGTTCTTTATCATTTCCTTGAGAGACCGCTTGGATTTCACTACCGGTTTGCCCTTATAGTTCAACACGAGGTATTTGTATCCTGTCAAGTTATGGAACTTGTTTGCTTTCTTGATGGCGTGATTCAGACGAAGCTGTTGAAATAATTTTTTAAGTTTTTTCATTTTTTTGTTGTTTGTATTAAAATAATTTCTATTTTTGCAGTGCGGGGGGTGTACCGAAAGGAGCCTCCCGTTCCTTTTTATAAATCCATTTCAAATATTATACAATCATACTCAACACAGATTATCTTGCTGAATTCCAGATATTGCCCATCATGTAACTTTTCAAGTCCATTATATCTTTTGATGGCTTTTTTTAATATTTCCTGGTCAAATCCGCCATTGGGATAATGTAAAACCGCAATCTCTGTAGTTTTCTTGGATGCACAATGCTTGAGTCCGCGGAGTATGTTGTTTTCGGTGACCGTCTCGCAACTTGCTATCTCAAAACTGCAATTATCCCATAAACCTTCTGTAAATCTTTCACCGATTACATTACTTTTTTCAGCGCCGAAAATAACAGAACGACCTTTTTTGAATCCAGCTTTTTGAACGTCTTTTTCATAAGTCCCTTTTGCTTTGTCGAAATTGTGGTCTTTATGCGTGGCCTTGAGGCCTCCATTCCCCCAGTCAAAATCGACATCGGTATAGTCTTTGTCAGCTTTGAGCCTCTGGTACTCTTGAGCGTTGTCGAGAATACGTCTTACCTCCTCCCGGGTCGTTTCCTTCAGCTTGTATTCATACTCTTTCGGTAGACGCTTGAAATAGGCGTGTCCGGCAGGGAACGCTATGCCACGTTTACCGAAGTTGATCTGGAACATCTTAGGCACTTGTGGCGGTATGATTTTCTCGCTCGGTGTCTCCTTGGCGGCTGACGACGGAAGCTGTATCACCTCACACCTGCAGCCCCATCCGTTAGGTGGCATGTAGATGTCCCAGAACGGGTCATCGACACGTTTCTTCACGCCGTTGAGCCTGGCGTGGTCTTCGCGTGTGTTGCTGTCCATCACCGCCTGGTACTGGAGCATCGGCATTGCCTTGGCGTTTCTCTTGAACTCGTTCCACCGGGCGCCACACTGGCTTGCGGCTATTGCCTGGTTGTATTCGGTGCGCAACCAGTTGCCGTTGTATTTGGCATCAATCTCCTCCACGGCTTTTCGGAATTCCTCAAAGCTTCTTATCCTGTCGCCGTCGCGCAAGGCATCGGTCATATCGCGAAGCTCATGATAGTTCTTTGCCGCCGAGAAACTGTAAACGTTTTCCGTTATCTTTGCCAGCGTCTCCCAGTCCGGGGAGTTGTATGCCACGTCGTTTATCCCCATTCCATAGCCTTTTTTGACAGCCCCAATCAATTGCGAAGCTGTTGCTCTCAACAAATCCATTTGGACATCGGTTGAGCCAGTCTCGTATATCTCGCGTGCGGCTCTCTCGATGGCTTCAGCGACATCCTTTGACACGGATATACCGGCAGCTATCGGCAAAGTGCCACAGCATGGCGATGGTGGATATAGCATGGGAAGCAGGGCTTCACCCTTTCCTTGCTTCCCTAACGAAAATTTTCCGAAAGGTTATCCGTCTGGAAAGGGTTCTCTTTCACCCCGGTTATCGGAATGTCGAAGGTTTTGCTCACCCATTCCTGGTCTATTTCATAATGCTGTAGCGCGTCGTTGACTATAACCCAATGCTCCTTAAGCGTCAGCTCGCTGCCACGGTCAAACTCGAAATAGTCGGTCTTCGGGCTGATGCCGTATCCCCAATAATCCAGAATCGGGAAAAGCTGGTCGTTGACGACAAACTCCACCAAGCGGCTGTCGGCCTGTGCGAGCTTCTCGTCAAGGTTGCGTTCATGAACCTCGCTCTGGCTCCTTGAACTGCCGTTATCGGTCACCATGGTACCACCGACTATAGCTTTTGATATCTCGTTGTCGAGAGCGTCTATCTGAGCCTTGTACACCTGGAACGAGTCGCCACCGGTGAACGGCTGTATGTTTAGTGAAGTGCCTTCAGGAAGCACGGCTGTTGCCGCCTCTCCGAGAGCCTGCAGCATCTTCTGAACCTTGGCGACATTGGCGTCATCCGTCTTGTTTGTTGTGGCAGAGATGAGAGGCATGCCGTATCGCTCTGAGAACTCGGCCCACGACTGCTGCGCGTTGCGTTTCCATATCAGCCCACCGCAGATGTCTGCCATGATACCGAGATCTTCAGGCTCGCCGAAGCGCACAATATTGTTTTCAAACCCGGTTGAAATGTCGATATATTTGTCGCCTCCGACCTCAAGATAGACACGTTGCAGTCTTCCGCACACATTGCGCCTTGGTACCAATCGCCAATCCATGCTGGCGGAGTTGACAAGTTCAAGGATGGTGTATCCTTTGGTGACACACTCAAGCCCCTTCTCCATGAAGTTATAGAACCACTTCTTTTGAAGCATCTTTGTCTTTCCCTCATCGACCTCTCCGGTCTTGATGTCCTTGACGGAGAACTTGCGGCTTGTTGTGGCCGCTTTGCGAAGTTCCGACTGCGCTATGAAATGACCGTCGGCCTTAAGGTTTTCGTACAAATCCTGCAGCACGTAGTTGCGCGGGTTGGTCGGGTCTTCCGCCATCTTGAGCGCGTTGCGCCATTTCCTGATTTCAGCGCGGCTTTTGTCCTTGAATTCAGATATGATGGCAGCTACGATGTCGCTGTCCTTTTTTACGGCTTTCGTTTGTCGTTTGTCTTTGCTCATAATCAATACTTGTTAAAATTCTGCTTATAGCGTGATACGATTGATATGTCACTCTTGTAATCGTCATCGCCAAGCTGCGGAAGATCACTCTGCAGTGTGCCGTCACCTACAGCCTTGAGCCAATCAAGAGCGTCCTGATAGCGTTGTGCGCGGAGTTCCGGAATCTTTCTCGGTGCCCGTTTGCTCCATAGATGGTAAAGAGCGATGTCGATGGTTATCATCACAATGAACAGGTCGCGGTCGTCACCTGTTGCGGAAAATATGGTTCTGCAGTCGTAACGACCGCCGATATACTGTTTAATCTGGTCGATGGCCATGCGCTCGGCAGTGCCGAGGTTAGCGTTGCCTTCAGATGAGTCAAGCAGGGACAATATCTCCTGTCTCACCTGTACGTCGTAGTCTGATTCGTTGATGAACATATTAGAATCTGTTTTTGTTACGTGAAATCCTTTCCTGTCTTGATGTGATATGGATGTTACCGATATCGCATCGTTCAAGCGTGTAAAGTTCCTTACAGGCACCGTGAACAGCATCCGGACCGTCATCGTTAGCCTGGCTTCCTTTCTCGAAAGCGAGGAACTGGTCAACCAGACACACCATATCCGGATCGTTCACCAAATCCTCGTTGAATATCATGTTATGACGCTCGAAGTGTCCTGACAGAGACTCAATTCTGTCGAATTTGTCGGCCTTGCCTCGTTTGTCAGCCACCACCGGGATGTAATATCCGCGTTTGTCCCCTTCGAGATCAAAGTCGCTTACAAAGTCATCCATGGCAAACAAGCCCTCTATCTTATATTTGATATTGTATCTGTCGAGATGTCTGTCCTCATACAAGTTATAGAGCCATTCAGCACATTTGGCACGGCTACCGCGACGCAGATATGCGTATATGACATGGAACTGCCTCTTGTATTTGCCTACCAGAATCATGCCTTTGAAGTCACCGGCATCTTTATAGGAAAGGTCGCCATAGAAACACAATGCATCGTACTGGCCAAGCGGCAGCATCTTACCCCAGATGATGTCCTGGTGCTTGAATATAGTGCCGTCTTCAATGTGCTTGTGCATATATTCGCGCATGAACGACCTGTATGGCGTGGTGTTGAATTTGTTTCTCCAGTATTCGGCTGAAGTCTTTTCAGGCCATTCTGGTTCAAAAGTGTTGAGGTTTTTCACCGCACACACTGTCATCACTTCGAAAACGTCTTCGTCGCCTGTCTGCTTGGCTTTGGCCTTGGCTTCGATGAAGTAGTTCTTCAGACGGTTGGTGATAGACTTCTTGTGGAAGTTGTTATTGGCATATATGAAACGCTCCGTGCTGTCGTTGTCGCTGTCGAAGCATCCCCACACATCCTCGGTGATGAAATCAACCGCCTGGCGCATGAGCCTGTCGTTGTTCACATGGCGTTTGTTGTCAACATCATCAACCACTATATAGTCGGGTCTGTTTTCTTCATCACGTGCGCCGCGCGGATTTTCAAGAAAACCCAACGACATGAAGTGTACGCCGTCCGATGTGGAGAAATCGCCTTCAGCCCAGTCCCCGTATTGGTAGCGGTTCCCGTAATCCCTGATTAAACGCTGGTTAAACTGTATTTGAGCCTGTATGTCGCTAAGCAGCTGTGCGGCCTTGTCGCTTGTCTCACCGACAAGGAGCATGAATTTGAGGTCGTGAAGTGCAAGATACAGATAGAGAGGGATGCCCATGTCGATATGGACTGACTTGGCGGCCGAGCGGTACCATTCAGCCATTATCTTGATGCGCTTGTTTTTTATTATCTTTTTGGCGAGAGCCTTGTGGAACCAAGCGCACGGTTTTTTCGCGTAGTTTGGGAAATAGTATTCGAACCACTTGATGTAGTCTTTCTCAAGGGCTTTCATACGTTTGGCCTTTTGAGCTTCTGTCTCTACATCATCAATGGTGCGTATGCTCAGAGCCTTGCTCTTGACTTTTTCCCAATGCGCGAGGGCTTGTTTCTCTGTCCTTATGACACCCATTATTATTCAATTGTTGTGTTGTTAAGCTTCTCTGCGATGAACAAATCCTGGTATTTGGTCATGGTTCTGATGAGTTCCGGGGAGAGCTCCGCATCGAATCTCATGCGAGTCTGAAGCCAGTTGTTGTAGGCCGAAAACACCTCTATGATGGTTACGACGTTGGTTTTTTTGTCAAGCTTTTCGATCGATGCGGCTATCTTGGCGAGATCGTCTGGAGTCCAGTTCACGTCGTCAAGTCTCTCGCTGACCTTCTTCAGCATCTTGGCTACTATCTCCTGTCGTGAGACTGTCTTGGCGGCTCTCATCTCCTCCCAGTTCTCTTTACGGCTCCATGCGCTCACTGTTGTCTCCGACACGTCGAGACGCTGTGCTATCTCTTTTTGCGGCAAGCCCTGCATATAGTAGAGCTTTGCAAGTTCCCTTTTCATTTCGGATTCTTTTTTCGTCATGTTTTTTGAATTGAAATTTTGTGCAAAAGTCGCCTATATATCATTGATAGAAAAAAAGTTGGAAGTATTACTGCACTATTTTTTAATAGGTGGGATAATGTTCGGACTTTTGCATCGTGTTTCAACGAAAAGCTATGAAAAACGAACTGAAATTATATGGCGAGATCTTCCCGGACACCGAGAATTCGGCCAAACGATTTATCGAGAGGCTGAACGAAGCTTGTGAGGGCAGTAATGATGTGATCAACCTGCATATTCACTGTTATGGCGGCAGCGTGATTGAAGGTAATCTGATATACAATGCCATAGCACAGTGCAAGAAGCCTGTTGATGTGTATGTTGACGGCTTGGCGGCAAGTATGGGCAGCGTGATAATAATGGCGGCCAGAAAGATATATATGGCCAAAAACGCCTTCCTTATGGTGCATGCGCCTTCAGCCTGTGTCGTCGGAACTGCCGAAGAGATGGAAAAAGAGGCATTGTTGCTGCGCAAGATGGAAAATGTCTTGATAGCGGCATACGCCAAAAGAACCGGCAATAAAGAAGACGATATTAAGGAATGGATGAAGGGTGACAACTGGTTCTCGGCTGAAGATGCTCTTCTGGAAAACTTGTGCGACGGGGTCGTTGACGTGTTCGATGCCGACATCCTGCCAAAAGACGTGGAAATCACGAAGCTGTCTGCAAGCGCACTGATGCGCCATGCGGCTTTATTTAATAACCTAAATAAACATCAAGAAATGGACAAGAAAAGTCTTATTGAAAAATTCGGGCTCACCGGAGTGACCCCCGATCCATCGGATGCTGAAATAATGGCGGCACTCGAGGCGAAGTTCAATGAGGGCACCAACGGAAAGAAGGCGGCTGAAGAGGAACTCGCAAACATGAAAAAGAAACAAATCACAGACGCGGTCAGTGAGGCTATCAAAGCCAACAAGATCCCTGAGAGCCAGCGTGCCAACTATGTGGCTATTGGCGAGAACAACGGCATCGAGACACTCACCTCAATCCTCGGCGAAATCAAGGTGGCACAACCTTCGATTATCGGAGCTCTCGGCAAACAAGGCGGCTCGCCATCCAATGAGCGCGACAGCTGGGACTGGGAAAAGTGGCAGGCGAACGACCCTCGCGGGCTTGAAAAGATGAAAGTTGAGGATCCTGACAAATTCAAGGCATTGTATGATGCCAAGTATTCAAAATAACAAAAACACCAACAATATGAAAAAATTCTTTGCATTAATCCTTGCGGTGGTGGTTAACTGCATCTTCGGCGCGACATTGGCCACAGCAGCTGGCGTGGCGCCTGTTCTCGGAGCGGTGGCGCTAAACGCCGTCGGATGTGTCCACATGTTGCCTGCTGGCAGCCTATTATCAGGTGTATATACTGAAGTGTGGACGGGCCAGATTATTGAAAAACTGCGTGAAGACGAAAAGGGGACATTCCTTGATGGTATAGAGGATTTTAGTGCCTTTGCCGAGAATGATGTCGTTCATCTTGTGGCGGAAGGAGCTGACCCTGATGTACTCATTAATAACACAGAATATCCTATACCTGGGCAGAATCTTAACGATACCGATGTGCCAATTAGTCTTGACAAATTCCAGACCAAGAAAACACCTGTTACCGATGATGAACTTTATGCGATTTCATACGACAAAATGGCAAGTGTGAAGAGACGCCATGGCAAATCCATAACAAATCAAAAACTTGCGAAGGCAATCTATAACATTGCCCCTAATAGCCATACCGCCTCGACTCCAATTGTCGAGACATCCGGCGAGGTTGACAACGGCAGACAGCGTATTACAAGAGCCGATATCATCAAACTCAAGCAATACTTTGACGATATGAATGTTCCGGAGGAGGGACGCCGTCTTGTGTTATGCAGCGATCATGTGAATGATTTGCTGTTGCTTGACCAGGCTTTCAAAGACCAATACCACAATTACAAAACTGGCAAGATTAGCGACATGTATAGTTTTGAAATCTATGAAAGGAACGCTATGCCAGTGTATTCAACAGATGGTACCAAAAAATCATTTGGAGCAATTGCGGGACCAGGGGAATTTCGTGCTTCAGTGGCTTTTTCAACAAGCATGGTTTGGAAGGCTACAGGCGGAACCAAGATGTACTATCGCGAAGCGGCCACAGACCCGGACTACCAGCAGAATTCAATTAACTTCCGTCATTACTTCAAGGCGGCAAGATTCAAGAACGAGGCTGTCGGTGCAATCATGTCGAAGGCTGTTACGTCACAAAACTGATTTGATTAACCAAGGGGGCTCTGCGCCCCCTACAACAATGTAATATTATGGCAAACAATACAGAATCAACAATGGAAAAAAAAGCCAAGGAATTGATGAAAAAACTTTCTGTCAAAGAGGTTTATTCCAATTCCAAGAAAGAGTTTTTCACGTCATTCAATCTCGCTGTCAACAGTGAAGGCGGTGACGCTTCAAAAATCAAAACATACAAATAACTATGGGAAATTTAAAAGGTGTAGATATACAGCGCGGTGCCATCGGCCCGGCTGTCAACGGTAACAAGGACTCCGTCTGCGGCCTCCTTGCCAATGGCCCTGCTGTGGCCGCTGGTAGCGGTGCCGTGGGTATCGCCCTTGGAGAGACCGTCAAGTTCACATCAGTGGCCGACGCTGAAGCTTTGGGCATCAACGAGGCTTATGACACTACCAACAAGGTGCGTGTTTACCGTCATATTTCGGAGTTCTTCCGCATCTGTAAAGAAGGCACTTTGTACCTGATGCTGTACAGCGGAACTCCGTCAGATGCGTTTGGTAATACATACGGAAAGAGAATGATTGCCGATTCCAACGGCGAAATCAGAGTTGTCGCCATCGCCTATAACCCTGACGAAAACTACGAGCCGACAAACGTGAATGGCATCGACGACAACGTCTATGCGGCCATCTCCGCCGGTCAAGTTTTCTATGACTGGACTTATGAAACGTTCCGCCCATGTCAGATTGTCCTCGAAGGTAGAGGTTATGCGGCTGTGACATCGGCATCAGCTCTCGATCTGCGCAACATCACAATCGGCGGATCCGTGCTGGAGGCGTTCAAGGTCTCTGTCTGTATCGGACAGGACTGGGACTACGCCGAGACACAAAATGCCGTCGGCAAGAAATTCGCTGATGTTGGAACGATGCTCGGCAGTATCGCCTTGCGTCCAGTAAACCACAACATCGGCGAAGTTGAAGGTGGTGACATCTCAAGTGCCAAAAGAGGTATCTGGGTCACAGCCGGACTCAGCAACCATAACAAAATCACGGCAGAGGAATCATCCCTCGAAACACTTGACACCAAGGGTTATATCTTCGCAATCTCCTATACCGGTAGATCGGGTTACTACTGGAACAATGACCACACCTGTACGCCTGTAATCCAGGATAAGGACGGTTATTTCAATGAGTACACCATCAGCTACGGTCGCACCCACGACAAAGCCGTCCGCGAGCTTAGGACTGCACTTCTCCCACAAGTGAAGAGCACACAGCCTGTTGATCCAGAGACGGGTAAGTTGCCTCAAGCCATAGTGGGTTATTTCGACGCTCTCGGCGATGATGTTTTCGCAAGAATGGCTTCATCTGGCGAGATAACACAAGGCAAGACCACAACAGACCCTGACAGTAATTTGCTGGTCATGCCTCGAGAACTGAAGGTGTCGTTTGTCATCGTGCCGACAGGCCAAATCGACGTAATCAAAGGAACTATCAATCTTAAAACAAGTATTTAGTCATGAACGAGACCATTATATCAAGAAAAGGTAAGGCTTACTCCGACGGCGATGTCCATATTGCCATGCTTGGCACTATCGACCACGAGGTGACTAAGATTGACTACGATATGAAACAGGCTCACACGCCGCATTATTCTCTCGGTTCCGTCGACCCGACTAGTTACAGTCAGGGCAGGAAAGAGTACGCATGTTCTCTTGGATTGCGCCTTAAAAGCGCTTCGGCGATTGAGAAGGCTGCAGGTGTTTCGCTTACGGAAATCAAACCGTTCCCAATTGTGGTTGTGGTAGTGAACGAGGAAAACGAAATCATCAAGGATATCCTCACCGTCAAATTCAAAGAGCAGAAAAGAAGCTACGGGGACAAAGACGATGTCGTGTGCGAATATGACATGTTCTGTCTCGGTATACAATTCAATGTTTAAAACATTAGTGTAATGGAAAAAGAAAACACAAAAAAAGCGGCCAAGCTGCCGGAAGGTGTCACAGAAGCTGACATCAAAGCTTTCAAGGAAAAACATGGACAGAACAAAGTTATGCTCGCATCACTGCCTCTTGATGATGACGGCGACGAGTATTTCGATGTCATCATTACAGTCCCGACACGCAAGGTAATCTCAGAGTTCGAGAAATGGGTTGACAAGAACCCTGACAAGGCGAAGGAAATCATGGTCAACGCCTGTCTGCTTACAGGCAAGGAGCGCGTCAAAGCTGATGACGGCTTGTTCCTCGGAGCGTTCGATGCCATCAGCAAAGTAATGCCAGTCCGTACAGCCATCATAAAAAACTTATAGAAGGTTATCCCAGGATTGACTTAGAGCTTGACGGGGATAGCCTCTATCGCGAACTATCCAACAATATAAGAAGGATTGACGCGGCTTTGAGTTTTTTCTTCCACATACCGTTTCCGGAGGAACTCCCTGACGAAGTGTGGATAGAAAAATGGAGGCAGATCGAATGGCTATCTGAAAAAGGTTTGTTAGGAGTAAAATTGCCACAATGATTGTAGTAGAATTGTCAAAACGGTATCTGTCGGCGTTCGGTTGTATCCCGAGCGGCTACCCTGATACGGCCACGATAGAAGACAACATCAAAGCCGGCATTGAAAGGGCTGCTTTGAACATCGGGCGCGGAAGGGCAAACATCGGCATCATGTCCGCTAACATGAGACGGTTCGTCACTAATGTGAACGGCGTAAGCTGGGCAAATTTTACTCTGAGAAATGGCGGTACATACTATAAATTCGCCAACACCCTGTTCTATGAGGAACTTCCTGGGGTGTTGGCACCTCCGCCAATGGTCTCGTTCACAAGGGATAAAAACATCAAGAAAACCAGCATCGACGGCAGTGACTTTGAAGTTGTTGAGTGTTTTGGACTCAAACCTTGGAAGATAACGATATCAGGAATTCTGATAGACATGGACAACCATCAGTACCCGTCATCAAAGATGCGTTCATTCAGAACTATCTTCGAGACCAACGACATATTCGACGTGCTGGAGTCGCAGATCTTCGAGGATTTGGGCATCCAGTCAATCTACATCGAACGTCTGGACGAACTGAAGGTGCTTGAAGACTATCAGGACACCGTCCAATTCAAGATGACGGCGTACAGTATCAAACCGCTCGAATTTTTTATTTAACGGATGCCATGGGAATCATAGGAAAACGCAACGGTAAAATCAGGATAATCCTCAACAAACTGAACTGTGAAGTCGGGGTATTCATCCACAATCTGCCACTCGCAACAAGTGTGGGACGTCTCGCTGACAGTCTTCACAACTATGTCGGGGTATTCGTCGGTGACCTTAATCCTGAAGTCCGGGTATTCAGTTACAATCTTCACCCTGCCATGCAGAGGAATGCCTTTGCAGCTGCAGGAATCCTTATCAATCGGCTCCCTGGATACAAATACAGGCAGCAGCACAAGTATAAGACTGTATATTAGACTTTTCATACCGCAAAGATAGTAAAAAAAATGTACGTAGTGCCAAAATCTGAGATAAAAATCGGTGACGTCATGTTTTATGGCGACAACAGCGGCATTTCCGCTGTCGAGATAGACTCGTCGGTTCGCAACCTCGGTGGTACCGCCAAGATTACCATACCGCGCAATTTCAAAAAACGTGATGGCAAAGGCATTCTTGACTGCATCAAAGTGAGCGACCCTGTCAGCATCAGTCTTGGATATAATGACACTATTAACCTGGAGTTCACCGGGTTCGTTTCGCACATCGGCGACGGCACGCCTATTGTCATAGAGTGCGACGACGAGTGGTACAGATGGAAAAAAGCCGAACATCTGTCAAAGTCATGGAAAGAGACCACGCTTGCCGAGGTACTTCGGTTCACGTTTGCCGGTTGCACTGTCGAATGCCCTGATGTCAACCTATCGGGTGGATTCATTATCAAGAATGCTACACCTTACGAGGTAGTGAAAGGTCTGAAGGAGTCATACGGATTCTACACCAGGCTGAAGGATGGCAAGGTGAGCTGCTTCTTCCCGTTCGAGTTCACTGGTTATGAGACGCACACCTATGTGTTCGGAACGCGTGATGCCGATATTCTCCAGTCGCTTCAAAGCAGAAACCTTAGCCCTAACATAGCGGAAAACAAGCTGACATTCACACGCAAAGAGGATGTCAAGCTTAACATCACAGCTGTGGCCAAACAGCGCGACGGCAAAGATATTAAAGTCCAAATAGGCAGTACTGACGCTGATGCCCAGAAAAGGACACTTACATACGGCAACGAGATAATGTCTGAAGCGGACTTAAGGAGAAAAGCAGAGCAGGATATGCAAAGACTGTCATACGACGGGTTCAGGGGCGATATCACGGGGTTTGGTGTTCCGCAGACAAAAGCAGGTGACAGCCTCAGGATTGTTGATGGTGAGAACCCTGAACGTGAAGGCATTTATCTCATCGAGAGTGTCAAGCTTACATACAGTATCAGCGGCGGCTTCCGCAGAAAAAATACATTGTCATTTAAAATCAGTTAGGATATGGAAGAGCAGCTGATAGAACTGATCAAGAAGATAATGAAAAAGAACTTGCCCGTCATGGCAAGTACCGGTATAGCGTCAAATATTGACGAAAGCAAACGAATTTGTGATATCAAGGTTAATGACGATATAACGCTGTTTAATTGCCGTTTAAACGCTATTATTGACAGCTATGAGAGCAACATCTTGATTGTTCCCAAGGACGGAAGCCAAGTGGCCTACTTTCTTGTTGAGAACCAGGACACCAACGCCATCGTCATCGGATATACTGAGATAGACAAAGTAATAGTTAAAATAGGCAGCCTGTCACTCAGCATTGAAGCCGAATCTGTAAAGGTGGACGGGGGCGACAGCGGCAAAATATCAATCTTCAACAAGTCGCAAAACCTTTCAAAGCTTTTGTCGGAACTTATTGACGAGATAACAAAACTGACGGTGACCACATCGGCGGGGCCCTCAGGCACCCCGATAAACACCGCACAATTCACAACAATAAAACAGAAACTGACACAACTGATGGAATGATATGGCACTAAACAAAGCAATACTTCAAAAAGCTATCGCCGATGCGTTTGCAGAGCAGAGAAATTTAAAGTCAGACCCGGAATCTGCTGCCACCAAACTTGCTGATGCAATTGCAACGGCCATTGACGACTATATCAAATCAGGTGACGTGTCGGTTACAACACAGGTCACAGGTACGTGTGCCACACCTTCAGGGGCTGGATCCATCGCAGGTACCGGCGTGTGCACTAACGGTAAAATGTCATGAGAAAGGATTTGACACTTGACACGGAGACGGGCGACCTGGTTTTCACAAATGGAGACCTCGCCATCGGCGATTCAGATGAGCAGAACGCCCTGCTGATATTGGATGCCGAAAAAGGGGAATACAAGGAGTATCCGCAGGTTGGAGTCGGATTACGCAAATATCTGAAATCAACAGGTAGGGAACGCGAGATACGTAGGGAGATAGCTGTACAGCTCGGACTTGACGGATACGACAACGCAAACATTGAGACAGACAACGGAACAATAAAAATAGAGATATGACAACACTTGAACTTGTAAGGTTTTTCAAAAAAGCCGGATACACAATCGGACGTCTTTTCATTGATGGCGCGGCTTTCTGTGACACGCTTGAGCCGGCTATGGCATCGGGTATAATCATACCTGAAGGCGAATACACTGTAAAGGTGACGTATTCACCCAAATTCCGCAGGATGCTCCCTTTAATAGATGTACCAGGACGGGAAGGAATCAGGATGCACAGAGGGAACACTGTAATGGATACCCAAGGATGCGTGCTTGTGGGATACAACACCAAAGAAGGTGTCATAACAAGCTCGGCAGTATGCGAGACAAAGCTGGTTGAAATGCTTGAGAAAGAAAACAAAATCAAAATAATCGTAAAATGAGTACGGAAGTGATACTGGCAATAATAGGGATAGTCGCGATACCGCTTACGTCGTGGATTACATCCAAGCTGCTTAAGGCGGAATACAAGGCCAAGATTGACAAGCTGACAGCGGAAGTCGAGACAATAAAAAGTGCCAACAACACTGTGAATGTCGAAAACACGCAAAAGCTCATCGACCTGATTATGACATCTGTTGTGACACCTTTGAAACAGGAACTTGAAGAAACACGCTCCCTGTATCAGAAGACCATAAAAGAAGTTGTTGAACCATTAAAAAGAGAATTAAATGCAGTACGTAAAGAATTGTCGAAATTCCGTCTGGCCGTCCAGCGCATTCCTGAATGCCCTCATTCTGACAATTGCCCTGTCAAGCGTGAGCTGCGCGAGCAGGAAGCCGACGATAACGCACAGAACCAGTGACACCATATACGTGGAAAAGTCGTATCGGGACACCCTGATAAAGGTCGAGCCCGATTCCGCATCCATTCGTGCCGTCATCGAGTGCGATTCAGCCGGTCATGTACTGATGCGTGAACTTGAGACTGAAAGAGGCCGTAGGATAACAGCTGAATTCAGGCTGACTAACATGAATGCCAATGCTGCAGAGTTGGATTTTGGATGCAAGGAGGACAGTCTTTTGCTGAAGATTGCTTTGTTGGAAAAATGTATAACCAGGCTGCGTGAACGCCAGGACAGCGAAGTGATATACGTCGAGCGGCAATTCAGATGGTGGGAGAAAGGTCTGATGTGGCTTGGTGTAATTTCAACAGGACTATTATCCATCTTGATACTTATTGTGATTTTTGTAAAACGATAGATAATGAGAACAATCGCTGAAATAAAGAAGACAATGACAGACGCTGCACTGGCTGACGCGACATTGGTTCAGGCTTTGAACCTTGACACAACGAAGTCGTGGGATGCCCAGGTGAGTGCGGTTAGCGTCATCAACATATTATTCTTTGTTGTGGCTGTCGGCCATTATGCCATGGAATGGATGTACTACCAGTTTGCAGGATATGTGGAGGAACGCATAGCCGCTGCCTACCCCGGTTCCGTGTCATGGCTTTACAACCGCGCTCTTGAGTTTCAGGATGACGATGAGGCCAACAATTATTATGCGCAACATGGCAAGTATGCCTCTATCGATGCTACAAAACAGATAGTGAAACATGTTGCTGTTGTGGAGAAATTCAACATGGTCACAATCAAGGTGTCAGGACAGAACCACGAGCCACTGACAGCTCTGCAGCTTGACTCTTTCGGTGCCTATATGAACAATCTGAAGTTCGCCGGAGTGCACCTTGCAATATCGAGCATCAGGAGTGATGACTTGAGTCTGACCTTGCACATTTGGCGAGACAGGCTGGTGATGCCGACTGAAAATGACGCCAAGATACAGTCAGCGGTGACACAATATCTCGACGACATAAAATATGGCGGCACATTCAACAAGACAAAGCTTATCGATGTGCTTCAGGCCATCCCGGGTGTGACGGATGTCACAATCGAGGGATGCGTCTTCGACGCGTATGACAGCAACACCACCCACACGGTTCTTGACGGACAGAACTACGAGTCTATAGCCGGCCATATTACACTTAACGAACTGACAGTACATTATGAGTAAATACGACTTTTCATCGGACGGACTGTTGTCGCTGGTGCCTGTGGCACTGAGGAAGCCTTATATGATCAAGCTTCTGAAGTGTCTTCTGGTGCCGGTGACATATATACACCAGACCCTTACCTCGTATATGAATGAAAAGGAGTACCGTCTATCCCATTCCGGACAGGTTTACGCACTCACACAGGTCGTCTGCGACTTCTGCAGGAACAATGGATGCTACATTACGGACGGCAGCTACATCGATGAGGTGATGATTCCCTATGATGGCGACGGTGAGCTCATCCACTATCAGACAGGTCTCCCATACGATGCTGATACCACACCACAACTTATAGTGCCGTATTCAGGCTTCGGCCACATTGAACAAGCCGACTTTATCATTCATCTCCCAGCTGAACTGGCTGAGGGGCATATATATGTCAATACTTTGCGACAGCTCATAGATGAATACAAACTCGCAGGCAAGTTCTACGACATAGTGTTCGACGGCGTTGAGACAGAAACTTACGCATTCCGATGGAGTGCCCCGATATGCCAGACTGTTGAGGTTTCAGATGACGAATACGATTTCCAATGGTCGGAGCCTGTATGTGTCCTGGAGGAACAATATGGTTTCAAGTGGTCGTCACCTGTATGCGTGCAAGAAGAACAATACTCGTTCGCTTGGTCAGACACTGTGTGTGTCGAGGTTTATACGGATGAAATATAATTGGAAAACATAACAAACAGAGTAATATTATGGCTTACAAAAACAACGGCTACGCCAGAAACAAGGTACTGACGATAACACTCGGCAGCCAGACTTACAGCTACGATATCACGGTCTCTTTTGAGGACCCCGATAACAATGTCCGATATGATGATCTGACAGATACGCAATTTGCCCGTCTTTCAAATAGAGAATATGAAAGAAGGATTGCCGCATTCATCAACTATGTCAATTCTCTCCACGATGGTCTCCATGACGCATGCCCGAACCTCACACTCGGAAGTCTCGTCCACGACCCGGTATCATGTCCAATAGATGCGGAGGGCAGAGTATGAAACAGTTGAATTTCATACCTGGGAGCATGACCCCTTTATGGGCTAAGGATTTAAAGTTCATGCAGGATGGAACCATTGAGGCGTTTCAAGCTGTTCTGAAAGGTCTTGAACTTGGTGCCGAGAACTATCTCGTCTGCGGTTGCAGCATTACAGCAAATTATAACACCCACAAAATATCCATGACATCAGGATGGTGTTTTTTCCAAGGGGAACTGCTCCCGGTCAAAGCGCTTCCTGTTACAGGATTCAACGGTGGCAGCCCGCGAGTCAAGCTTACCAAGGTGCCCGCAAACAACCCGGACGGTGACAGACAGATTACCTTGGCGGGGCAGAACGGCACAGCACAGATATGGCAAGACTGTTATCTTGAGCCTTCTGTCATTGTCGGCGGGAACAATAATGTAACACTGGCACTATCTGAAGGCGCTTGGACGCTTGCTGAACGCATCAGCAGGATGGCGATGATAACAGACACCGGAATAGTGCAGGTTGATGAAGTAAACTTCATCGGCTCAATCAGTTACAGAAAGGTCGGTGGCACAGTCCAGCTTTTCGGTTCAGTCATGAACGATGCGTTGGGCATGTCCGTGTCCGGACAAATAGCTACCGGGCTTCCACGGCCAACAGCATCTTTGCGTTTCCCATTGAGTGACGGCTACATGATTCTTGGTACAGACGGCAAGCTGACAGCATACAACACCAAGCTGTCAAAGGTTTATCTTGACAATATTGTGTATCTGACAACGCCGACATTCGGTGGGAACGACGGCCATTATTCAACGGTTAATCAGTATTCAACAGGTGGAGGCGCTACAGTATGAGATCCGGTGAGGTGCTGAACGGACAGACGCTGTTTGATATCGCTCTTCAGTTTTGTGGTCGCGTGGAAGCGGCATTTGATATAGCCGCCATGAATGATATCGCTGTAACCTCATATATGCAAGCTGGTGCAGTCGTGGCATTGCCTGACATAGCAGACAAACGCATTGTGGCTTATTACACAAACAACGGAATCAAACCTGCTACGGAATGGTTACCGGAAATGGTTGGCGACGCGGTTTTGCGTACTATGGTTGGGGAAGACATCGTGACACGTTCCGGTGGTGTTTTGACACGGGTGGTTCCAATCACGCCTCCGACAAAGACTATCGCTGATTTCCCAACAGTGGAATTTGATCGGGACAATTTTGTCGTGGGCTTTGATCCTGCTGAAAACAAAGAGATAAAATTCAAGACTCCTGATTTTGAAAGCATCGACATAGAATGGGAACCTATGTAATCAAGTAACAAAAAACATACGCAAATATGGCAAAAGTAAAATTTAAATTCGGTGTTTGGACGAAATATGCGGCCATCACCAACAAAGATCCGGACGCTCTTTATTTCATCACGGACAGGGGCGTTTTCTATAAGGGGGACCAGCCATACGTCGGAATAGTGTCGGCGTTGGTCTCCAATTCCGGCAGCGGCGAGTCCAATGTCGCTGTCATGACACTGACGGACAGCCTCGGCAATGAGGTGACGTTCAGCGTACCAAGTGCTACAGCTCTCGCAGCCGTCAAAACTGCGCTTCAGAACGCTCTCACAGCACATGAAGCCGTGACTGGTAATGCATCTACAAAAGGTCACCTCAAGCTGTCTGATGCGATAAACGGCACCAGTGGTGTGTCCGGAGGCATCGCTGCTACTCCCAAAGCAGTCAAAGACGCTTATGACGCTTTGGTACAAATTATCAACAATTCGTTCGCAGCCAACGATGCGATGGTCTTGAAAGGGACTCTTGGTACAGGCGGTAGCGTGGCTACTTTGCCTGCCACTGGTTATAAGACGGGTTGGACTTATCGTGTGGCCACCGCCGGAACATACGCAAACCAAGTATGTGAAGCTGGCGATATGGTTGTTTGTGTCAATGATTATAACACCCAATCCGCTTCAGACGCTGACTGGTCTGTCATCCAAGTCAACATTGACGGTGCGGTTGTTGCTCCTGAAAATCTGGCAACTAACCAATTGGTGGTCGGTGCCGGCAATAACAAGACAGTCAAGAAACTCACAGCAGGCACAAACGGACAGATACTCCAGATGGTAAACGGTGTACCGACATGGCAGAATATAACCATCGTCGATGAGAAAGTGACCGTTGAAGACACTGGCACCACAGACATGTACATTGTCGGTACCACATCGCAAACAGGGAACCAAAAGGGCAAGTCAAAGTCAACGCTCAAGTTCACTGGCGGTGACACACTGGAGGCCCCGAAATTCAAAGGTGACGGTTCTGCAGTAACAAATCTCGACCCATCCAAGTTGTCTGGTGCTGTCCCTGTAGCAAAAGGTGGTACAGGTGCAACAACGTCATCAGGGGCGCGAACCAACCTCGGTCTTGGCAGTGCAGCAGTCAAAAATGTCGCCCAGGGAGTTGACGGTACGGAACAGGGACTGCCAACAGGCGCACAAGTGGCCGCAGCCATCGAAGACAGTTTGGATGATGCTTTGGATTGGGAAGAATTAGTTTAAATACAGAATATGGGACGGGCAAAGTTTGCTAAATACTCACAAAGAGCCTATGACGCTTTGGTTACCAAGGACGCTAACACAATATATGCGGTTAACGATACCGGCGATTTCTCAAGCTCTTCATTGGACACGGAGGGTAAACTGTACATTGGGGAGAAACCAATAAAGATGGATGCCATACCATTCGGAATAGAATACTATGACGTGAAACTTGATTCGACTTCCGGCGATATTGCATTGATGTCAGACACAGAGATTCTCAGTTATCAGTTCTATTCATCTGGTGTCTATATGGTGATGGCACATGTGACATTAAGAGGAAGTGCACTCACCTCAGTGGTTCTTAAAAAAGTTATTCCAAACCAACCTGTCCGACCAGATATCATCAGTTCAACAACTGTGGCGCTTGACGGTTACGCTTCGGTCACACTGATTGGTGTATTGTCCATCACAAAAGAAAATATCTTATCAAAAGCCACAATGGAGCTTTGTGGTTCCAATAATAGCACATTACATTCCGGGTCGATCTCAGTAGAAGCCATCTACGAGAATTATGACGGGGCCAATGATGCTACGAGAATGTATCTAATCAAAATCGCATAATTAACATAAAAATCAAACAAAATGAGTTTAGACACACTACCTATCGAATCAAATCTTGATAATGGATTTGTAACACAAGGTCTAATAAAAAATGGCTCTAAGGGTACCTTTCTGGCCATTTTTAAAGACATAACAGGGGAAGCCACCGCATTGCTTGAACAATCACCTGACGGTGAATCCTGGAGTGAAATAGAAGAATCCGAACTCACTATCACTGAGGGTCAAACAGAACAAATGTGGGTTGAGAACATCATGCCTCGCGGCACAATGCTTCGCCTAAAACTGACACAAACAACCGGCGTGTTAGTCGCCATAAAACTATTAAGCAATGAGTAAGACAAAATTCATCACAGGCATCCCCAATCAAAACAAAAACGCTGGCGGAGCCACAATCAAAACTATGACAGAAATCACATGGTCTGCGCTTAAGATCTTGCGTGATAGCGCGAAACTTGAACCTGGCACATGGTACAGAATCACAGATTACGAATGTTCAACTTCACAGATCAACACTCGTTCTGCTGGTCATGTCTTCGACATTCTTGTGCGTGCCGATGACAATCATACACTTAACGAAAACGCTTATGCTTGCCACCATGATGGGGACACATATTTCGCCAACTGCAAGATTGAGGCATGGCAATTGAAATATTGTCTCGACAACGACAAAAACCGCTTCGCTTGGGCGAAGCCTGGTACTTATCGCACCAATTCAATCATTTGGATGCAGATTCCTGTTGAGAATTTGTCTGATTGGGCTAAAGACGAGGTTGAGAACATTGCTGAAGGTGAAACATGGGGCTTTTATAAATATGGCGAAGAAAACAACGAAGTCGTATTCGGTTTCTCGCATGATAGTGGCGCAAGCATCAACAGCGATTTGGTGTTGCGTTTGCCGGCAGATACGGTAGTATCGGCAGACAGTACAATTAACATGATTAACAGCGGAGAAGAGAGTACCACAACAATAACACAGGTCAATGGTTCTGATTTCGCTCCAGGCAAAGGCGTAGTCTATTATATGTGCGATGAATGGAATAATGAATGCCCTTATGATTTCAAGAACATTCAATTCAAAAGATGGGCAGTCACGCAAAATGAAAGCAATCCGAGACTGGAGATAGATTCTGAAGATAATCCGTATGGCTACTATTATGGAGCTATGCAATTCTATGCAAACAGTCGGGTTCTTCAAAATGCTGATTATGGCAGTGATTATGGATGGTTCTACACATTTGCCTTGAAAGATATTGAAACAGGTGATTGGTACGATTACACTGTTGTGGCTCATATCGGCTTGAAGAATGACGAAGGTGTCCAGGTTGGCTGTTATGACAACCATATTTCGCCGGCCACAGATGAATACAACTCTGGCAATGGTGAATTGGCTAAAATGCTAAATGATATCGTGTTCTTTAACAGTTACACAGATATATCCAACCCTGATTATTCTGATGAATATTCATATTGCAACAACAACCGTTTTGGTGGTAACTGTTATTTGAATACATTCGGGAACGGTTGTTACAGCAACACATTCGGGA
Source organism: Bacteroidales bacterium (assembly GCA_017549705.1). Classification (GTDB taxonomy): domain Bacteria; phylum Bacteroidota; class Bacteroidia; order Bacteroidales; family F082; genus Limimorpha. The sequence goes on from JAFYNO010000105.1 coordinate 37,727, forward strand.
ACGATTGTTATAATAACACATTCGGGAACTACTGCTATTGGAATACATTCGGGAACGGTTTCCGATATAACACATTCGGGAACGATTGTTATAATAACACATTCGGGAACGGTTGTTACAGCAACACATTCGGGAACGATTGTTATAATAACACATTCGGGAACGGTTGTAACT
>JAFYNO010000106.1 GCA_017549705.1 Bacteroidales bacterium
GCAGTGGGTTTGAAGTCTGAAATTCTACCGCATAACTTCAACGAACTTATTGACGCTTCTATCGCATACCTCAAAGACGAGCCTTTCGAGCTTTATCCAGACTTCCAAACAGGCGGTCTAATTGACGTTCGCGGCTACAACGACGGCGGTCGCGGCTCGAGAGTTCAGGTCCGTGCAAAAATATCTCAACTCGACAAAAAGACATTGGTAATCACTGAGATACCTTACGGAACGACGACAGAAACCTTGATTCAGTCAATCACTCAGGCAGGCGAAAAAGGTAAGATCAAGATTCGTCGTGTTGATGACAATACTTCGAAAAACGCTGAAATCGTTATACATCTCGCTCCGGGCGTTTCTCCTGACCAGACCATCGACGCACTTTATGCTTTCACGAAGTGCCAGGTTAAGTTGAACAGCCTCTGCACATGCGTTATCCATAACGATAAGCCCGAATTTACTACTGTTTCAGCGATTTTGAAGCATAACACCGACCACACTCTCGATTTGTTGAGTTGGGAGCTTCAAAACACCCTCGACGAGCTTGAAGGTCAATGGCATTGGATCTCTCTCGAGAAGATTTTCTTCGAAAAACGCATCTATAAGATTTTGGAAAAAGACGCACCGAGCTACGACGCTCAGATTGATGCGATTGAGAAGGCGTTCGATCCGTATCGTCCGCAACTGAAGAAGGATATCACTCGTGACGATGTGCTTAAACTTTGCGAAAAGCCGGTTCGTAAAATCTCTAAATTCGATATCAAGAAGGCTGAAGATCAATTACTTGACATCGAAAAACAGATTGAGCAGGTGAAATACGACCTCGATCATATCGTGGATTACACCATCCATTATTTCGAGGAGATGAAGCGCAAATACGGCAAAGGTCGCGAGCGTAAGACTGAAATCCGTAATTTTGACAATATTTCCGCAGTGGCAGTTGCTGCTAACAACGAGAAACTGTACGTCAATAAAGAGGAAGGCTTTATCTGTAACTCGGTGGGAATCAAGAAGGAACAGAATAAAGACGCTTACGGTTTCGTTTGCGACTGCTCCGATATCGACGATGTCATTGTGTTCCGCGAAAACGGTACATTCTCGGTGGTTAAGCTGCAGCCGAAGCTGTTTGTCGGACCGGAGAAGATTATCTACGCGAACATCTATCATAAAGGCGACAAACGTACGATTTACAACATGGCGTATCGCAACGGAAAGCCAGGAAATCCTTATTATGTCAAGCGTTTCTACGTCGACGGCATCACTCACGACAGAATTTACGACCTCACTATGGGCGAACCAGGCTCGAAAGTGGCGTATTTCTCAGCAAATCCTAACGGTGAAGCGGAAGTTATCAAGGTGATGCTGCGTCCGGCTCCGAAGCTCAAGAAGCTGTCATTCGACTATGATTTCGCCACTTTGGACATCAAAGGACGTGCAAGTCGTGGTAACAAGCTCACAAATCACCCTATAAACCGCATTTTTAAGCGCGAGGAAGGCGTTTCGACCCTCTCGGCACGTGAGATATGGTACGACGACACTGTGAAGCGTCTGAACGCCGATGGACGCGGTGTTTCGATTGGCCGCTATTCGGGCAACGATAGAATCATGCAGATTCACGCCAATGGCGAGTTCCGTCTCACGAACTTCGACCTCTCGACGCATTTCGATGACGACATGACGATGATTTTCAAGTTCGAGCCTGAGACAATCTTCACAGTTTTGTACATCGAAGCCGAGACTAAGTTGATGTATATCAAGAGGTTTACTGTCGAAGAAGATACTCCGTTGAATAAACGAATCTCGTTCATCGGCGAAGGCGAAGATGCCAAGTTTATCGCCATCAACATGGATGTTTTGCCGCGTCTGCTGCTGAAATTCAACGACGGCGTAAGTGGCAAACACTTTGAGGATGAAGAACTTAACGTTGACGAATACATCGGAGTGAAGAGCTATAAGGCCAGAGGTAAGCGCCTCTCGGTTCACGACGTGAACTACTACGAGTTCCTCGAGCCGTTTGAAGTGCCAGTGGTAGAAGAGGAGCCAGAGCCGGCTGAAGAACCTGTAGAGAGCTCTGAGAACTCAGAAAATACTGAAGAAAAAGAAAACTCGGAGATCTCCAAAAACTCTGTCGCTGAGCCGTCTGATTCGGAGGATCATCCAGTCGATGACGACAATAAAGAAGGTCAGCTGACGTTATTCTGATAAATGAGGAAGTATATTCTAATATTAACCGCCGCAGTTCTGCTGTTGCTGTCGTGCTCGGAGCAGCAGAGCGTCGCGCGCCGTTTTGTGAAAAACAACCGCAAGACAGTGGTGGCTTTGTATCTACCTCAGAGACTGGCGAAACACAACCTTCGCAACGATTCCATACCAGCCGAATTGGCCGATTCGTCGCTTCAAACCCAGATTGCATATCTTGAAAAACAAGTTAAAGTAATAGATAAAGTAAACGATGATAAGTTTTTGGATATCATTTACTTATCGATGAAGGAAACTTTGAAGGATTACGGTCTGAAAGTGGAATATTGGGAGACGGAGACATCGCAGCCCGACTCGACGCATTGGGTGATTGAGGTTCCTCAAATTGAGGTCACCGAGGTATGCGAAACGCAGCAGTTTTGTGACTGGGTCGGGGAGCATCGCCTGTGCAAGGAAGTGCCTGTCGACCTTGTCAATGTAGCTGTTTGGTTTAATCTGGCCAACGATACGACCTTTGTCACGACGTTCACCGAGCAGAACTATTA
>JAFYNO010000107.1 GCA_017549705.1 Bacteroidales bacterium
AGGAAGGCTGGGTAAACGGCATGAAGTGCGTGAGAATGGGTCTCGGAGAGCCTGACGCATCAGGACGTCGTCGTCCGGTCGAAATCAAGGGCTCTGAGTTTGTACTCGATGTCGATATGGTTATCATGGCACTCGGTACATCACCTAACCCGTTGATTTTCAGAACGACACCAGGTTTGAATGCCGACAAGCACGGATGTATCCTTGCTAACGAAAACGGTCGCACAACACGTAACGGCGTGTTCGCAGGCGGTGATGCCGTCAGCGGCGCTGCAACAGTTATCTTGGCAATGGGCGCCGGTAAGAAAGCAGCCAAAGCAATTGATGAATATCTGCATAATGAAATGATGTAATATGAAAAAGTTTTTTGTAACTGTTTTATTATCAATATTTTGTGTAGCAGGCTTCGCCCAAACAATGGATAAAGTCAATGTGGCGGGAAGCCCTGATGGTGACTTTGTTCAGGATAACAACGGCGTGAAAGTTTACGGTAAAGTGCTCGATGGTAAAAAGTCGGGCACTTGGACCGAGACCTATACTAACACCGAGGTTCCTCATTTTATTATTCAATTTGTTGAAAACAACAGAGATGGCTTGTATCTTGAATTTGACAAACAGGGTGCAATCGTTAAAAAAGTTGAGTATAAAAACAACTTGATGGACGGCGCTTATCTTAGATTTAAGAACGCTGTCTTGATGGAACGCATTGGTTATAAGGAAGGTAAGAAAAACGGCGAGTCGACGTTATATTACGACAAAGGTACCGTGATGGAAACATCGAACTTCAAGGACGGTCAGCGTGATGGCGTGACGATGTGGTATGCCAACAAAGACAAGACCCAAGGTGAGATGGTCGCCATGTATACCTATAAAGAAGGAAAATTTGAGGGCGTTCAGGAAACCTATTATGAAAATGGTGCTTTGAAGACGCAAAAAATGTTTGTGAATAACGTTCAAGATGGTCCAGTCTACGAGTTTTATGAGGACGGCAGCCTGAAAACGGAAGCCAACTTCAAAAATGGCGAACAGAAAGGAAAGACGAAAGAATATCCTCAAGGAAAAAAATTCTTAAAAAATTAGCTTCGGCTAATTTTTTTTTGCTATTTTTGCAACTGATTTCAGGTGCCTGAAGAAGGCCCAACAGGGAATCGGGTGAAAACCCCGGACAGTTCCCGCTGCTGTAAACTCTTGCAGCGCCCGCAGATGTCACTGTTTATCCCATATAAACGGGAAGACGCGAGCGTAAGGAGTGAGTCAGAAGACCTGCCTGAAATCAAAGACATTTGAGACTTTCGGGATAAGAGTCGGTCGAAATTCAGAGTACAATGAAGAAATTGTGTGTATTGCTGTTTCTTTTAGCGTCCTTTGCTATTATGGCTCAGGATACTATCGTTTTGCAGTCTGTCGAGGTCAACGCCGAGGCGATTCGTAAGAATCAGGCGGAGACGGCGATGGAACGCAAGATGGACACCGCTCTGCTGAAACGTCTCAACACAATCACAATGTCGCAGCTGCTCATCCAGCACAGCCCCGTCTTCATCAAGACGTACGGTCCTGGTGGCGTGGCGACGGCATCGTTCAGAGGCACCACTGCCAGCCACACCCTAGTGCTGTGGAATGGATTTCAACTCAACGCACCTACACTTGGCCAGGTCGACTTCAGCACCATCCCGGTGTTTATGACCGAACAGGTGGCATTGAAGTGGGGTAGCGGCACATCGGCTAACAGCGGCGGACTCGGCGGAACGGTGAATATCGAGACAAATCAGCATTTCGGGGAAGGCCTTATCCTCGATCTGAAACAGACATACGGCAGTTTCAATTCCTTCGGCTCTTACATTACTGCCGGTTATTCATGGGCGAGTCACCTGTTGCGGGTGAAGGCCTATCGTACTTCGAGCGACAACGACTTCAAGTACGATAACATAGGCATTATCCCGCATCAGGTGATGAAGCAAAAAAACGCCGACTTCGTCGACTATGGCGTGATGCCGGAATATCAATGGCGCTATCGTAACTCATTGATAACCATCGTGTCATGGAACCAATGGAGCGACCGCAACAGCCCGCAGATAATGCCTAATGTTATCAATAACAGCACCAAGGAATATACCGAAAACGGCTATTCTAGAAACTTTATATCCTATAAAACATATTGGCAGACTGGAAAAATCGAGGTAAAATCAGCGTATTTCTACGAGAAACAGCATTATTTCCTCGAGTCATATACAGATAACGGCATCCCGGTAACGAAAATCAACTCGATTAACGACGCCAATATCTACCATCAGATTGCAGATCTGAACCAGGATTTGTATAAGTCGTGGAAGCTTAACGCGAAGGTGCAGTGGGACCACGAACAGGTGAAGTCAAACAACTACGATGGCACCAAAGACCGTGATGTGCTCTCGTTTTATGCAGCAGTGACAGGCAAAGTAGTGAAGCCTTTGGATATCCGTCTAACACTGAGAAACGACTGGGTCGACTGGTCATCAGCAGGATTTTTCCCAACGGCGACGCTGTCGTATAGCTCACTGTTTGTCAAAGGCTTGAAAATCAACGCTGGATATAGCCATAACTTTAGAAACCCTAGCTTAAACGACCTCTACTGGAACCCTGGCGGCAACCCGGATCTGAAACCTGAAAACGGTCGCACCATTGACGGAAACATCATGTATTCCAGAAAGTTCGGGAGATTCTCAATAGAGAGTACATTGGGCGCATATTATTCTCTGGTCAACGACTGGATTCAGTGGGTACCGACAAGTTGGAGATATTGGGTGCCTGAAAACGTGAACACCGTGACAGCATACGGAGCGGAGGCACATCTGAAGATGAATTATTTTATCAACGACTGGAACTTCCAGGCATCTGGCAATTACGTCTATAGCCACACCACTGACGAGACCGGTTATCAGCTGATGTACATACCGTTACATCATGCCAATGCCTTCGCAGAAGTGAGATGGAAGACGTGGAACATGACATATACAATGGAATATACCGGAAGGCGTAAAACCCAGATGGATAATGAAGAAGTCCTCGCTGGCAGGTTGAATCCGTATACCTTGCATCATGTGTCTGTAGGTAAACAGATCCGTAAGTTTTACGTGGAGTTTAAGGTGAATAACATCACCGATGTGGATTACATGGCAATACTTTGGCGCGCCATGCCGGGCAGAAGTTTTGAAGTAGGCTTGAATTATAAATTTTAATTTTTTATATCATGAAAAAGAGTCTTTTTTTAATGTTTTTAGTTGCTCTGATGGCATTTACGTCATGCAGCAATAAGAAGGATAATCCAGAACCGGAAGTGTTTAAAGTAGGTAAAGGCCTTTTCATATCAAATGAAGGTACTTTTACTTATGCAAATTCGTCACTGTCCTTTTACGATTTTGACAAAAATACTGTTGAGAATAATATCTTCTTCCGTGTCAATAATTCTCCAATAGGTGATGTGGCTCAATCACTTACGCTTATTGGAAATGATCTTTATATTGTGGTAAACAATAGTAAGTACATCTATAAAGTTGATTCAAAAACGATAAAATATAAAGCTAAAATCGATGGCTTTACATCTCCAAGATATATGCTGCCTATTGATGATGACAAGGCTTATGTCTCAGACCTTGTAAGTCCAGGTTTTTGGAAGTTAAATCTCAACACTTTGAAGAAAGAGTTTGTCGAGACCGGCAAGACTACGGAGTGTATGGTTAAAATAGGTGATGAGGTATTTGTTTCAAATTGGTCGAAAGCCTATGTCTCTTTTGAAAATAACACGGTGCAAGTTATTGATTGTGTGAATGATACGCTTGTGGCTGAGATAGAGGTTGCTCAGGAGCCTAAGGCGATGGTTGTTGATAAAAACAACAACATCTGGGTGATTTGCAATGGCGGCTGGGATCCGACTGCCGGTCAAGATCCAGCTTTGATTTGTATAAACCCGACAACACGAGAGATTGTCAAACGTTTTGACTTCACTCCAGGAACTGACTCACCTGATGGTCTCGCCATCGATGGTGCAAAAGAGAACATTTTCTTTATGAATGGCGGATATGGTATGCTTAATATCTATAAGATGTCGGTTGATGCTACGGAACTTCCTGCGACAGCATTCATTACGTCAAATGGTCGTTTGTTTTACGGAATCAATGTTGACCCTCAAAATGGTGACATCTACGTCACTGATGCGAAAAACTACATCCAGAACGGTGACTTGCTTCGCTACTCAGCAGACGGCACCTTGCTTGGCACCTTCTCACTCGGCTTAATCCCGAGCTATATGCTTTTCAATTAATATAATCCTAATTTGCTCGAGAACCATCCTCAAAAGGGGTGGTTCTCTTTTTTTAAAATATTGTGATTCTTATCCGTTTTTTTTTGTATTTTTGCAAAAAAGTCAGGGATGAAAATCGCGGTAAATACTCGTTTGCTATTGAAAGACAAGCTCGAAGGCATCGGCTGGGTTGCCTATGAATGCCTCAGCCGCATCGTCAAAGCTCATCCCGACGACGAGTTTTATTTCCTCTTCGACCGCAAGCCTGATCAGAAGTTTATTTTCGCCGAAAACGTCAAGCCTGTCGTGCTTTTTCCGCAGGCCAGACATCCGTTTCTGTATGTCATCTACTTCGAAATATCAGTTAGTCGCGCACTCCGCAAGATAAAACCTGACGTTTATCTGTCGACCGACGCTTATCTCAGCCTGCGCTCCAAGACACCGCAAATCGCTGTGTTCCATGATATTAACTTCGAGCATTTCCCGCAAGACTTCCCAAGATTGGCACTTTGGCATTATAAGAAATTCTTCCCGAAATATGCCAAGAAAGCCGCGAAGATAATTACAGTGTCGGAGTTTTCAAAGCAGGATATTGTCGAGAATTATCACGTCGAACCCGAAAAGATTTCTGTGGCATACAACGGCGCCAACGAAGGATTTAAGCCTCTTCCTGAAGAAGAGAAAAATAACATCCGCAACAAATACACTGCTGGTTATCAATACTTTATGTTCGTCGGCTCGCTACATCCAAGAAAAAATCTGGCAAGGTTATTTCCGGCTTACGATTTGTTTAAAGAACGTACCGGCTCGGATGTCAAGTTGTTGATAGTAGGGGAGAAACGCTGGTGGACGGAACCTATCCAAAAGGCTTACGAATCGATGGTTCATAAAGACGACGTGGTGTTTGTTGGACATCTGCAAATCGATGAGCTTCAACGTGTTACAGCCGCGGCACTAGCCTCGGTTTATGTGTCCTATTTCGAGGGCTTCGGCATCCCGATAGTGGAAGCATATAAATGCGACGTGCCGGTCATCACTTCCAACGTAACCTCAATGCCTGAAGTCGCTGGCGATGCAGCACTTCTCGTCGACCCGTTCAGCATCGAATCTATATCGAGCGCTCTTGAACTGGTGATGGATGAGAACGTACGTAACTCATTGATAGAGAAAGGCCGAATCCGCCGAAACGATTTCTCGTGGGATAAAGCGGCTGAACAGTGGTATTCAGTCATTAAAAAATTTGATAATAATTAAAAACTAAAAATATGGAAGAAATTGTAATGTATCCAGGTGAAGTCAAAAAAGACACTGTGAATTATAAAGATATTCAAGCTCAACACATTACAGCCGTTGAGCGTAATGTTTTAGTGCTAGGCTCTGGCGGCCGTGAGCACGCCCTCGCATGGAAGATAGCTCAAAGCGAGAGAGTGTCGAAGGTCTACATCGCTCCTGGAAACGCTGGCACAGCATCAGTGGGCATCAATTTAGCCATCAACATCTCTAATTTTCAAGAGGTTAAAGATGTAGTGCTAAAGAATAGAATAAACCTCGTGGTGGTCGGACCTGAGCAACCGCTCGTCGACGGCATCGTCGATTTCTTCAAGAATGACAAAGATTTAAAAGATATAAAAATCATCGGTCCAGACAAGAAAGGCGCTCAACTGGAAGGCTCAAAGGCGTTTGCAAAGACTTTCATGGAGAATTACGGCATCCCGACAGCGAAATGTTTCACTGTGACAGCCGACAACCTCAGCGACGGCTTGAAATATCTCGAGACACTCGAAGCACCATACGTCCTCAAGGCTGACGGTCTCGCTGCAGGCAAAGGTGTGTTGATTCTCAACGATTTGGCAGAGGCAAAGGCTGAACTGAAAGAGATGCTCTCTGGCAAGTTCGGCTCAGCATCGGCAAAGGTGGTCATCGAGCAGTTCCTCAAAGGCATCGAGGTGTCAATGTTTGTCCTGACCGACGGCAACAACTACGTCATCCTTCCGGAAGCTAAGGATTACAAGCGCATCGGTGATGGCGACACTGGCTTGAACACCGGCGGTATGGGTGCTGTCTCTCCTGTTCCTTTTGTCACACCTGAGTTCGTAGCGAAAGTCGAGAATCGCATCATAAAACCGACAATCGAAGGTTTGAAAAAAGAGAAAATCGACTATAAAGGCTTCATTTTCTTGGGCTTGATGAACTGCGGCGGCGACCCTTACGTCATCGAATATAACGTTCGCATGGGTGACCCTGAGACAGAAGGCGTCATGACTCGCATCGATTCTGACTTTGCTGAGTTGCTCGACAAATGCGCTCAAGGCAAACTCAACGAGGCTCATTATCAGGCAAGTCCAGAGACGTCAGTGACGGTGATGCTGGTCTCTGGCGGATATCCTGAGGCATATAAAAAAGGCATGAAAATCACCGGACTTGAAGACGTCTGTCCTTGCTGCATCGTGGCTCATGCCGGCACAAAACTCGATGGAAATGATATCGTTACATCAGGCGGTCGTGTTATCGCAGTGACAGCTCATGGCAAAAACATCCAAGAGGCTAGAGAGAAAGCTTATCATAGCGCAAAGATGATAAAATTCGAAGGCAAGAATTTCCGTCACGACATCGGCGAAGATTTGATGAATTATCATGCTTAAGTTCTTCAAAAACAGTTACATAGCGCAAGCTGTCGTGATAGTGCTGCTGATTGCGGTGCTGTGGATCCCTGCGTTCCTGACCCAGCTTCATGAGACAGCCGTGGGGACCCCAACGACACCACTTTACAACCTTGTCGCTGGTCTTTTCGACTCTTCAAGTAGTGCAATGACAGTGCTGGTATTCGTGGTTTTTGGATTGTGCGCGCTGTTTTTTAATTCAATGTTGTCTGTTAACCAATTAGTTACACGCAATAGTAGTATCGGCGCTCTCATATTTATATTGTGTCTTTGCTGCGTGCCGATAAAAGACGAGTATTACCCTTTTTTACTCGCTATCCCATTTATAATGATGACGATACAGACGTTTTACCTGATTTATCAAGTAGAAAAGCCTGAGCCTTATCTTATGAATGCAGGATTTTTCCTGGCCTTGGCATCGATGTTCTATTTCCCGGTTATCATATTGATTATCTGGGTGTTACTCACAATGCTGATAATGAATGTCAGAGAGCCAAAGCATTTCTTGATACCGATTACTGGTTTCTTCGTCCCGTATTTCATACTGTTCGCCTGTTTTTATTTCAAACGCACATTGATAGAAAAAATAGAAGATTATTCATTGGTATTCAGCGAGTTAGGATTTGAGAGACTGGGTATGACAACCTTGGAGTTAGTCGCATTAGTGCTTGTTTTTGTCTTTATGGCGCTCTCGTTGATGATGATAAAGTCAGGAAATGCTGACAATTCCGTCGGAACACGCAAAAAGGTAAACGTCACTCTATGGCTGTTTGTGTTTAGCTTTATGATGCTGTTTATGCAAAAACCAGTCGTTTGCAACGGACTAATATTCATGGTGTTAGCCATATTTGTCTCAATGGCGCTGTGTTATGTCAAAAAATCGAGAATCATCGATATTGTATTGATTGTGTTGATGTTGGCAATAATTGTAAACCAATATTTGCCTTTGTTTGGTATCGTGATATGAATCTGAAGCCGTTTTTCACCGAGAATCTCATCGAAGCCGGCTGTGACGAGGCTGGCAGAGGCTGCATCGCCGGTCCGGTGGTGGCCGCTGCAGTGATACTGCCTCGTGGCATGGATTTTCCTGAGTTCGACGATTCGAAAAAACTTTCTGAAAAACAACGCGAGAAGCTGAGAGTCAAAGTGTTAGAGAATGCTGCTGCATACGGTGTAGGTATCGTCTCAGCTGAAGAAATCGATGAGATAAACATCTTAAATGCCTCGTTTCTGGCGATGCATCGCGCTATCGACCAGCTGAAAATCAGACCGGAACTGCTCCTCATCGATGGTAATCGTTTTAACAAATATCACGACATAAAACATCAGTGCATAGTTGGCGGTGACGCTAAATATCAGGCAATCGCTGCCGCATCGATTTTGGCAAAGACGACTCGTGATCATATCATGGAAGAGCTTGATATTCAATATCCTGCATATAATTGGAAACAGAATAAAGGCTATCCTACTATTGAACATAAAAACGCGGTGGCGGAGCATGGAATGTCACCATATCATCGCAAGACGTTTAACATGTCAATCCAGTTGAAATTATTTTAAAATTTGTAAAACAAAAGCGGACCTTTCACGTTCTATTAAAAAATAATAATTATGGCAAACACAAGAATTCTTTGGGCTGACGATGAGATTGAGCTTCTCAGGCCGCATATTATGTTTTTGGAACAGAAAGGTTACGAGGTCGAGACCGCCATCAATGGCAGCGACGCCGTGGAGATGGTGCGCGACGGCCATTTCGATATTGTTTTTCTTGATGAGCAAATGCCAGGAATATCTGGCGTCGAGGCTCTCGAAAAGATAAAAGCTGAGTTCCCCAACCTTCCAGTCGTGATGATCACGAAGAGTGAGGAGGAACGCATCATGGAAGACGCCATCGGCAGCAATATCGCGGATTATCTGATAAAACCGGTCAATCCGAACCAGATCCTGCTTTCGCTGAAACGTAATCTTGAAAATAAAAAACTCGTCGACGAGAAGTCAACATCGAAATATCAGCAGGAGTTCCGCAAGATAGGAATGGACCTCAACAACAACCTCGATTACAACGAGTGGATCGGTGTTTACAAAAATCTCACACGTTGGGAGCTCGAACTTCAGAAGTCGACCGACGAAGGCATCAAAGAGGTGCTGTTTATGCAGAAAAACGAGGCTAACACGCAATTCTCACGTTACGTGGAGAAAAATTACTGCGACTGGGTCTCAGGCAAGGGCGTCAACAAACCGACGATGTCGCATACAGTGATGAGAGACAAGGTGTTTACTCGCCTCACCAGTGATGATAAACCGTTGTTTTTCATCATGATAGACAACCTGCGCTACGACCAGTGGAAGGCTATCCAGCCGCTCGTGGAAAACTATTTCCGCGTTGCTGACGACGATATTTACTACAGCATTTTGCCAACTACCACGCAATATGCGCGCAACTCCATCTTCGCCGGCCTGATGCCACTCGAGATCCGTCGTCATTATCCGAAATATTGGGTCGACGAGGAAGACGAAGGCACTAAAAACCAGTTTGAGGGTGAACTACTAGGCGAACAGCTGCGTCGTTACGGCAAAAACATCAAATATTCTTACAACAAGGTGCTGAATCTGGCAGCAGGTAAAAAGCTCTACGAGCAGATGAACAACTTGATGCAGAATAAGTTAAACGTCATCGTTTATAACTTTGTCGACATGCTGTCGCACGCCCGCACCGAGATGGAGATCATCCGCGAGCTGGCCGACGACGAGGTGGCTTACCGCTCGCTGATGCTGTCGTGGTTTGAGCATTCGTCGCTGTTCGACATGATGAAATTCATAGCAAACAAAGGCTGTGACGCCGTCGTGACCACCGACCACGGCTCAGTCTGGGTGAAGAATCCGGTGAAGATCCTCGGCGACAAGGCTGTGAACACAAATTTGAGATATAAATATGGTAAGTCATTGAATTACAACCCGAAGGAGGTGTTTGAGGTGAAAGATCCGGAGAAGATTTTCCTGCCTCGGATCAACGTCTCGACATCTTACGTCTTCGCGCGCTCCAACGACTTCTTCGCATATCCGAATAACTACAACTATTACGTAAACTATTACAGGAACACCTTCCAACATGGCGGCATTTCCATGAATGAGATGATGATCCCTGTCATACATCTGAAGGCAAAATGATGGAAAAAACGTTCATAATCAACAGCGTAGACGAACTCTCGCAGGTGTCGGAGCTTCTGATTTCCTGGCGAGACAAATCAGATATCATCGCTTTTTACGGTCCGATGGGAGCTGGAAAGACCACTCTGATCAAAAATCTCTGCCATAAACTTGGCGTCACCGACGAGGTCAACAGTCCGACCTTTGCCCTTGTAAATGAATATCCTACACCTATCGAAGGTTCGATTTTCCACTTCGATTTCTATCGAATCAAGAAGTTGGAAGAGGTCTACGACATCGGCTATGAAGACTATTTCTACAGCGGACATCTCTGTCTCCTGGAATGGCCGGAATTGATTGATCCTTTGATGCCCGACCATTTCATCAAAGTCGAAATCGCACTGGGAGATAGCGATAATAGTAGAATAATAAAATGTACAATTGTTTAGCTGTCATTCCGAGCGTAGTCGAGGAATCTACTGCATTTGAGAGACGTAGATTTCTCCATTCCGCTTCGCTTCAGTCGAAATGACACAAAACTTTTTAGTTTAGAGTGTAGAGTTTAGAGTAGTTTTAAAGTTTAAAGTTGGGAGTAGAGATGCGATTCGTCGCATCTAAAAGGTGGAGGACTATTTTTTAAGATTTTTAAATAGATTTTTTTAAGATTTTGAGCCGTAAGGCGACCAATAAATGATACTATATAAAAACGATATTGAAAAACTAAGAAATCTTATCGCTTCTCACACAAAAGTTTTTCTTCTTTTGGATGAGAACACCGATAAATATTGCCTTCATCTTATCAATGACTTTGATTTTCAAAACGCCGTAAAAATCATCATCCCTTCAGGCGAGCAAAACAAAAACATCGAAACTGTCCAATATATCTGGACAAAACTTGTTGAAAATCATGCTGATAGAAAATCACTTTTGATAAACATCGGAGGTGGCATGGTGACCGATATCGGCGGTTTTGCGGCATCATGTTATCAAAGAGGTATAGATTTCATCAACATCCCGACATCATTGTTGGGCATGATTGATGCTGCCGTTGGAGGTAAAACAGGCATTGATTTTCAGGGCCTTAAGAATCAAATCGGAGTTTTTTCACAACCTTCGGCGGTCGTGGTTTTGTTTGAGTTTCTTGAGACTTTGCCCAAAAGAGAACTGTTGTCAGGTTTAGCAGAAATTATCAAATACGGTTTCATCGTCGACAAATATTTCCTTGATGCTAAGCTCTCTTATCCATCTTATCCATTTTATCCTATTGAACCTAAATATATAGAGAAAGCCATCGAAGTCAAAGATGAAATCACATGCCAAGATGCGACAGAGCATGGGAGACGTAAAATCCTGAACTTCGGTCACACCATTGGTCACGCTTTGGAGACTTATCTGATTGAGAATCATGAAGAGATACGTCATGGTGAAGGTGTGGCGATGGGAATGCTCTCGGCATTGTATCTTTCAGAAAAGTATTGCGGTTTAAATCATAAGTGGACTTTATTTTATAAGGAATTATACGCCAAGACCTTCAATAGATTCGATTTGAGAGGCATTCCTGTCGATGCATTGCTCGAAATCATGCGTCACGACAAGAAAAATGAAGGAGGCGACATCCGTTTCGTACTTGTTGAAGACATCGGGAAGCCTGTTTATGACGTTGTCGTAAAACCTGAAGATATTATTGATTCAATAAATTATCTCATTGATTATCTGAACGATGCGAATTACTGGGGTAAATAAAAGTTTTGACGTCACTGTCGACCTTGTCGGCAGCAAGAGCGAATCCAACCGCGCCCTGATGATCGGCTATTATGGCGGTTTCACCCCTCGCGTCAAGCATATCTCAGATTCAGACGATACCAAATTATTAACAGAAATCCTTAACGGCATTAATGGCATTAACGACATTAATGCCGTTAAGGAAATTGATTGCCAAAATGCTGGCACCGTCCTGCGTTTTCTCGCTACAGCATTGTCATTCCGTCCAGGCGACTGGATCCTCACCGGTTCCGACCGCATGCTGCAGCGCCCAATCGGAGACCTCGTCGACACCCTGCGCACAATGGGCGCCGACATCGAATACGTCGGGCGGGATGGATTCCCGCCATTGAAAATCCATGGCAAAACCCATGTAGAGACGTTTCCTGAAACGTCTCCAATACACATCGATATCACCCGCAGCTCGCAATTTGCGTCGTCGATATTGTTGGCAAAACCATCGCGTTTATATTTGAACGGCGACATGTCATCTTTGCCTTACATCGACATGACCATCGACGTGATGAAAAAATTCGGCATCGATATTCATCGTGAAGGTCGGGATATTTCTATCAAACCATCAGAATATCAAGATATTGAATATACCGTTGAATCTGATTGGACCTGCGCCTCGTATTGGTATGAAATAGTGGCGTTCAGCGATAACGGCCGTGCCAGATTGCACAACCTTTATCTCGATTCGAAACAAGGTGACGCCATCGTCGCAAAATGGTTCGAACAATTCGGTGTGAAATCTGTTCAAGACGGTAACGATATAATCATTGAAAAAAATCATTCGGTTTTTTTCAATGATTTATCATTTGATTTCACCAACAATCCCGACCTGTATCCAACTATCGCCGCCACCTGCGCCGGGCTAGGCATCAAAGGCGATTTCACAGGTTTACACAACCTCAAATACAAGGAATCAGATCGGGTGGCGGCGATGACAATGGAATTATCCCGTTTAGGGACAGACTGCGTTTGTCCGCCTGTTTTCGATTCCCACGACGACCACCGCATCGCGATGGCGTTGGCACCTCTGGCAATGAAAATCGGCGCCATTGAAATCAATAACGCCGACGTCGTTTCTAAATCGTATCCTAATTTCTGGAAAGAAGTTGATAGCGTCATTTCGACCGAAGCCGTCAGGCGTAGTGGAGAAATCTCCACCAAATAATTGATGCAAATCGTTCAAATGCCGTAGATTTCTCCATTTCGTTCCATTATCATTCCACTCCAGTCGAAATGACGAGATGGATATTATTCCCAACCGCTGGTCAAAACATCTACTATGTGAATAACCTCAATCGGCAAGCCTTGCTTCTTGGCATACGTGGCGAGATGCATGTGGCATGATATGTCGTTGGTAATCAGATATTCCGCACCTGCTTCAATTGCCTCTTTGAGTTTCTGGTCGGCCATCGATGATGAAATGGCCTCGTGCTGCACGGCGAACAAGCCCTTTCCCATGCCGCAGCAGATCTCAGGATGTTTCAGCTCCACCAACTCCAGCCCGTTGACCTTCCTCAACAGCTGACGTGCCTCGTCTTTCAAGCCTAACTCCCTCAACGATGAACACGAATCGAGATAGGCGCATTTATATGGGAAGACGGCGCAAAAATAATCCTTGTGCACTTTATTAATAAGGAAATCCGTGATTTCGAAGATGTTGCCGACCAAGCGTTTGTATTCAAGGTGCTTACTGGTGTTATAGAAAAGCTCTTTGTATCTCGTCTTGATGAAACCCACGCACGACGCACTCAAGCCTACGACTGGACGGTTGTTCGGAAAATCGCGTAAGAACTTCTCAGCCAATGTTTTAGACTCGTCGACGAAGCCGCTATGGAATGCGAATTTGCCGCAGCAGGTCTGCTCAGGGTTGTATTCCACCTCGACGCCAGCCGCCTTCAACAGCTTGATGGCGTTCATAGCCGTCATCGGGTAAAACTGGTCGATGAGACAAGATACAAAGAGGTCAACTGTCATGATAGTCAGTGTTTTAGGTTATTTTAAACCGTGTCTCTTCAAGAAAGGGTCGAGACTTGGCTCCTGACCGCGGAACTTCTTGTACTGAACCATGCCTTCGTCGTCACCGCACTCCTGCAAGCAGTTGATTCTGAATGATCTTGCCAAAGCCGGGTTGAATAAGTCGCCTGATTCTTTGAAGTAGTTGAAAGCGTCGCTGTCGAGCACCGCTGCCCAGTAATAGACGTAGTAACCTGCAGCATATCCGCCACCGAAGATGTGACCGTAATACGTTGAACGATAACGTGGTATGATCTCATCGATGAGGCCGATGTGGTTCATTACGTCTTTCTCGAACTTGTTGACGTCGATG